>JAPOKD010000210.1 GCA_029977825.1 Planctomycetota bacterium
ACAGGTCACGGAAACACCTCACTGTCACGTCGTCGCCAACTCGCGTGGTTTGCGAAAAATTAAAATGTCACTTTGCCGACCCGCAGACGATCTTTGCTTTCCCCGAGTCGGACTGTCATCGTTTTCTTTACTTCGTTGGCTCGACCGTAATTGGTAAAGACTTCAACCTGCAGGGTAACGGGTCCCAGAATGGAGGGGACGTTCTCACTGAAATAATCCACGTCGATCGCGTATTTCCCCTTCATGGACTTTTTCAGAAGATACTCTTCAGGTCCGTATCCCTGTGTGAAGTCGCGAGATACAAGTCCGCCGATTTGGGTCCGATTGTTGCTGTAGTTGGCCTGTTCTCCTGACGGTTCTGTGATCCAAAGATCCATGTCCGTCATGTCGGCATCCCACGTCAGAATGATCCGCACATCGACATCAAGCAATTTGATCAGGCGGCGATCCACGGTGGGAAGGGTAACACCAGCACGCTTCGCGCGAGCCAGCACACGGTTCAACTCCATGAGTGCGATCACTTCAATCTCTTCAAAACGATCCCATTCCCCGAGGATGACCTGATTGAGCAATTCACTTGCTCCCTCATAGTCTTCCAATTGATCCAACACCAGAGCGAGGTCGCGATAGGATTGTGGTTCTTCTGGACGCATCTTGAGGACAGCCTCAAACAGCATGCTTGCCAATTCAAGTTCGCCAGTCTGGGCCAATCGATGCGCGGCCACTCTGTACAGAGCAGGATTTTCAAGCTCCAGTTCAACGATGTTCGAGAGTACCTGCAAGGCCACCTTTGGTTGACGGCACTGTTGAAAGAAATTGGCGCAATCCAAGAAAAATGCCGGTGATTCCGAGTACTTTGAGCGTTGGGTCAGATAGGTTTGATACCGTTCAACGTCCGAAGCTTTCTTGAGAACTTTGAGATATGGCGTGTCCGGATTCCACGGTTTCACCTTGATGCCAGGTGTGTCGTTTGTTTGTGTTTGCGTAGGCTGTTGTAAAGTAGACCGTTGTAAATCCGCATCACCTGCAAGGAACAACTCCTCGTCAGCTTCTTCCGGTTTCATCTCGTCATCCGTTTCCAGAAACGGAGTTGGCTGAATGTTGTCATGGAGTTGTTGTTCCATGGCTTCTGCCTCCACGCCGCTTGTCTCGGGAGAAATGCCTCCGATCCCTCCTGCCGATCCACTTCCTCCAAAAAAACCTCCCCCCAGTGCACCTTCGTCGCCAGTGATTGCATTTGCACTTTGTTGTGACTTAATTCGCAGGTTTGCAGGATATTTGAAATTGCGTTTCCACCATGCGACGCGTCGCTTCCACATGAGAACGACTTCATCGATCTTTTCCTTTTTCGCCTTGTCTTGTTGCTTCTGCTGTTTCTGAATGCGAGCCAGATACTGATTGCGTAGAGCCGGAAGGGTTGTTGGCGGGGTGATTTGATATTCCAGATATTGATCCAGATTCTCGAGTACCATCAGCGATGTACCTGGGGTGACAAGCCCATGTCGCCTGCCAACTGTGATCAATGCATCTTCGTTTCGTAATGGCGCCATCATGAGTTCGTTGATTTTGTTTTGAGCCCACATTGTTCGCAACAGATCGCTGTTTGTTGCATCTTCACGTCGGATCGCAACATCCTCGTGAGAGATTTCTCCTCCCGGGATGCCATAATGAATACGGATGGTTGCTTCTGCTGATTTCAGACGGCCTGCCAAGACGAAATCTGCAGAGATGGGCTGAGGAATCGACGGATAGATTCCATCGATGTCACCTGCGACGATTTCTGTCTTGAGATAGGAAAAGGGTGCCTCACCGATAGAGTTGATGATCTTGCGGCTTTCAGTGGTGCTCAAGTTAGAGTAGGCTCCACCGCTGCGTTGTGAGAGAAAACGCAGGAACGGGTGATTGGTGCTTGTGCTGCTGCCAATCGAATAAATGGGAGCCTCAAATGACTTTGGAATTTCCTTTCCAAAGTTTGATAATCCATCGCTGCAAAGGATGTACAGATCGGGTTCGCTTTTAAGTGGTCGCAAAGCACCTATCTGTGTCCCCCCGTCGTAGTCAACCTCTTGAAGATCCGCGATTAGCTTGGACGCTTTTCCGTCTTTGATCTGAAATGTTTTTACGTCCTGCATTTCGTTGCGAAATAGAACAAGGTCGACGGTGAAGTTTTTGATCCGTTTACAGTACTGGTTGATCAGGGAAATCTCGGCGGAGCGATCGAGTTGCCCCATCGAACCGCTTGCATCCCAATACACGGCAACCCGCTGCGGTGCTTGGCTTTGCTTGACGCGGTGCCCTTCCAGCTTTGATAGACGAGTAGAAAAGTACACATTTTTTTTCTGATCACGATCAACTTGAACAGCGTTGCCGTGAACGTTGGGGATCGCAATCACCACATCAGTGGTGATTGATTGATTTGTCAGCGTGGTCTTAGCCACAAAATTGTCTTCCCATTGATCAAAGTTGAAGTTGGCAAGTTCACCTGCTTGTACCTTGGGAAGCACGCTCGGTTTGATGACTTCAATCTTGAGGTTGAATATTCCCACTTTGTCCTGGAAGTTCAGCGGTAATTGATAGTTCTGTGCTTTGCTGTCACGAATCAGTGGTGTGACATACCGAACCATTACTGTTCGCGTGCCTCTGGGTGGGATCGGGAACACGCGAGTCTTGAAGTTGTTACCTTTGACCCATTCCACCAGTCCTGGATCGATTCCTTTTCGCGTTTCAATTTCGAATACACGTCGTGCTTTGTCTTTGGGGACCACCACGCCGTCGATCATTTTTCCATCGATGTCCAACGCATACCCACTGATGGTCGCACCTTCGGGGAGCGGAAAAAATAGATCGCCAGCCATGTTACGTGACTGCGGGTTGAAGAAGGTCAGAGTCATCCGGGTTTCAGCAATATGACCTCGGATACGCACGTGTGTGTTGACCTCGGAGATCTGCAATGGTGTTGAACGCTCGTCTTCGCGAATCATCAACGCAGGCGGCGGCGACCGTCTGTCTTCAATGAGCGGTTGTTGCGCTCGGTTGGTGCGGGGCAAGGACGCGATAAGTACTGCTCCGAGAATGAATGCATGGCGCAGGATGCGTCCTGCCAGATGCTTGTTGCATGTGTTCATCACTACTCACCAAAGCTTCACAAGAAAAGAAAGTTGCCCAATGCGGCAGGCGGTGTCCCCTGATCACGATTTGAATCCCACCTTCTTAGGCTCGAATATTCTAATGGCAGCCGATTTTGCATGTCGGTATGGAGGGAGATTGCGTGCTGGGACGCCGTGCCAGTGCGGGGCAGGGATCGCCAGATCAAATGGGAAGCCGAAAGCAGACATGAAGGCAATGCGTTAAAGTAATGTGGCATCCAAGTACATATTTCCCCCGAGTTTGCCATGAAATACTTCATTTTTGTTTTGTCCTTAACCATGTCAGTTCACGCGATGGCCCAAGATGCTGATAAGCACGCCAGTTCAAGCCACACCACTGCGTATGTCGGTACTTACACGCAAGGTGACTCCAGTAGTCGTGGTGTCTATGCGATTTCCCTGGGTGATTCAGGGCTTGAGGGACAGCCCGCTTTGGTGGCGGAGTTGAAGAATGCATCGTTTGTTGCCATGCATCCGGATCGGCCGCTGATCTACGTGGTGTCTGAGGTCGGTGCTGACGGACCCGATACCATCGGGATTGTCGCGTATTCCATCAGTTCAGAGGGGAAATTAACAAAGCTTAACCAGCGTTCGACCCAAGGTGGGGCGGCGTGTCATGTGACCGTTGATCCAACTGGGCGATGTGTGGGTGTTGCAAACTACACCGGTGGCAGTTGCATTTTGTTTCCGATTTTGGAAGATGGCTCGCTCGGGAAAGCTGGTTCTTTTATTCAGCATGTTGGACATAGTGGTGTCAATGCTGGTAGGCAGGAGGCACCCCACGCACATTCCATCAATTTCAATCAAGATGGAACACAGGCGTTCGTTGCTGATTTGGGCAAGGACCAGATCCTGCTCTACGATGTTGAACCGACAACAGGAACAATGAAGCCATCGAAGCAAGCCTTTCTGCAACTACCGCCTGGCGGAGGTCCCAGGCATTTCAGTTTTCATCCCAACTTTGAACTGGCGTTTTCAAACCTTGAATTGACATCGCAAGTTGCTCTGCTGAACTACGATCGTGAACAGCGAACCTTGACACTTGGGGAAGTTCTGGACACGATTCCCGGGTCGGCAAAGGGAAAGGGAAATAGCACAGCAGAGTGTCTGGTTCACCCGTCAGGCAAGTTTTTGTATGTGTCGAATCGTGGCCACAATTCAATTGCTGCTTTCGCGATCGATTCAGCGTCCAAGACGTTTCGGTTTCTAGGGAATACGCCCAGCGGAGGAGAAATTCCCCGGGGTTTTGGAATTGCGAAAAATGGTAAATGGTTGGTGCTGGGAAATCAAAAGACAGGCAATGTAGTTGCTTTTTCTGTCGATCAGAAAACGGGCAAGTTGACTCCCGTTGGTCCAAAGTTACAACTTGATGCTGCCGTGAACGTGCGGTTTGATTCCAAGTGAATCGCGGGTGCGAAAGCCAACGAAAGCAGACGCAAGACGCAGGTTCTTTCGTCGCATTGCCGACATTGGGGACGGTGCAGCCAGTTCTTTTGTGAATCTTCCGCTACTGGTAACTGTGATGAGAAGCGTTGCCGGTCCAGATCACAGTTACTTCACTTTCCATGACGGCGTCTTTGCCTGGGTCACGCTTGTTCGTTTGTGACGACTTGGGGTTGAACAAACGGTTGCCCCGTCATGGTCAAGTAGGTGATCACAAGCAGAAGCAAGCAGAATGGGCTTGTTGCGATCCAGCCTAGGCACAATGCCATAACACCAAGGATGCCCAATCCCGAAATGATCAGGCCAATGACGAAAACGTTAAGCCGGTTTCCACTGGCATGAGCGTTGGCTAATCGAAATGCCTCCATCACGCCACAGTTGCGATCGACAATGAAGTAGGTGTAGTTCCAGTATGTCAGCAGTACGTAAATGCCGGGAATGATAAACAAGATAAACCCAATCACGGCGAGGAAGCCGAATAGCAGGGTCGCAAGGAAAGTCCGCACCATGAACGGCGCAGATTGCATCAGAAGCGCAAAGTTGGGGGTTTGGTTCCTTGCAATCTGCAGAATGATCCGAATGGATGCAACTGTGAACCAGAGGTTTACCAGTTGGCTTATCACGTTTTCGAATATGCCAAATGCAATCATGATTGGCGTTGCTGCATCGGGTTGGTTCAAATTCCCGGTGATTGCCAGCAGAGCAAATCGGAGGGCAAGGAGTCCGAAGGATGTAACCATCCCAGCAGCCACCATGATCATGAAAATTCCAATCAGCATGCCAAAGTGAACTTTGAATAACTCCCACGTGGCTTTGATTGTCCAGCCAATGTCGATTGTTTGAACCGTAAGCTCTCCGACTGGGTCTAGTGAAGAGGTGCCCAAGGGATCCAACGAGGAGGTCGATGCGTACGGGTTCATGGGGTCAAGCGTTTCTGATGACGGTCTGGTCTCATTCGCTTGGGTATTAGGTACATTCACCAATGCTGAACAGGCAGGGCATTTCGCCTGTTGCCCTTCGTTGCCGTCGGGGACTTCCAGTATGTTGTCGCATTCGGTGCATTTAAACTGTATCGACATGGAGCTGGCTCGTTTCTTTGTGCGAGTTGATAGTGCTGTTTGCAGCTGTTCCGGTCGCCGCAAAGTTCTGTTTCAAAGGTTAGTAGTGCTTAGGCTGATTCACTGGCAGGTGTTGGCGCGCGACCTCGGGTGATGGTGAACGTACAGATTATGCAGAGTGCATGGGTGCATTTGCAATCGTGGGCCCCCTTAGATGGTCTATTTGCCGTACGCGTTTGACTATTTAGGTTGAGTAACGAGTGTCGTGTTGGGGGAATTTAAGCTTCAAGCTGGTCGTTGCTTTTGGATTAGGGCGACGAGTCCGGTGCTAAGTTAAGTAACGCCGCACGCTTTTTTAGTGAAAATTTTGCTGCACTTTTTCGGTAATGCCCAAATTTCAACACCATGGGTTGCACGCCATAACTGCTGCCAGTCGTAACCTAGTAGAATAGGAGGGTGTTGAATCCGACGTGTACGAGTCCCTATCCCGAGAAGAACATGCGTCCGTGCTTGCTGAATCTGGCCCTTCTTTCAATTTTCGCGATTTCTGGATTCTCGCTGCAAGCGACGGTGGTGAACGCTGAATACAGTGTGACGCCGATTACAGAGGCTCAGGCAACTGAATATGATCTGGATACTGATTTCTATTCAAAAGTGACCGAAGCAGAGGGCATCCTGATCGCCACCTCGTCAAAGGTGTCGGATCTGGCTCATCTTGAAGCTGCCTATCAGTTCGGGATGATCATGAAGCGGATCAGCCCTGCGATTGCGCAGCGGATACGTGAAAAAAAAGTGCTGTGCATTCTTATCGGGCACAATGAACTGACCTCACAGTTGCCACAATTCAAGTCCAATAAAACCGGCAAAGAGCTTGATTTTTATAATTGGCGAAGCCGGGGTTTCCTGACCAGAAAGAACAATCGTTCGACGGTAGTTTTTGCCGAGGAAGATGTTTTGGAATTTGAAGGTGGGATGCAACTGGAAAGCATCCTGATTCATGAATTTGGTCATGTGGTTCATGGGGCTGGTTTTGATTCGGCCTTGCAGGACCGTTTAACAGAGTGCTTTGAACTCGCCAAAAAAAATGGAATCTGGAAAGATGGACGTGCTGCGCAGCGATTCCGTAGAGTGAAAAGCGAGACCCCCGTCGGGCTGTTCGATGCGCTTGTCAAAGCTTTTCCCGATCAATCACCTGTCTTGATCAGGAGTTGTCTGGAGGGCGGAGACGTTCTCGTCAACGGAGATCCGGTTGATGCCGATGCAAAGGTGACACGTGATGACAAGGTGTTGATCGTGTTTGGTGGTCCCAAGGAGTGTTATGCATCCAAGAATCGGGCTGAGTATTGGGCAGAGGGATTCCAGTGTTGGTACGACACCAACCGGACAATGGACCATGACCACAATCACATCAAGACTCGGGAACAACTGAAGGCTTACGATCCACCCCTCGCCCAACTGTGTCATGAAGTGCTTGGTGAAGACCAGTGGCGTTTTGTTTCGCCACGTGAACGAGCCGGAGAGGGGCACCTGAAGGGCTTCGATCCTGCCAGATCGCCAGTGGTTGTTGATCCCGTACACATCGAGAATGCGGCGCTCGATTACTACGATGAGTATTGGCACGATTTCTGGAACAGGCTCGCAGAAAAGTACTCTGCCCAAGTTGCCTCACATCCGGTCCCAGAGAGTCCACTTTGGCTGACTTATCCCGGTGGCATCGGTCCAGGGCAGGGAAAACATGTGGTATTGATCGCTGCCGAGCAGGAATATCGAAGTGAACAATCCATGCCCATGCTTGCCAAAATTCTTTCCAAGCGACATGGATTTGATTGCACAGTCCTGTTTGCTGTGAACAAGAACAATGAGGTTGATCCTACACAAAAAATCCGTTGGGAAGACAAAACAGTACAGCACCGGATACCTGGACTTGAGCATCTGCAAAAAGCCGACTTGTTGATTCTTTTCAGCCGTTTGCTCACGTTATCCGATGAACAGATTCAGCATGTGATTGACTACCTTGAATCGGGAAAACCATTGATCGGAATTCGCACGGCAAACCACGGGTTTCTGGAAAATTTTCCCTATGAGGTTGCAGGGCGAAAGGTTCGCTTTGGAGATGATGTTTTGGGTGGAGCCTTTCGCGGGCATCACGGCAATTGGCATGCTGATTCGACGCGTGGTTTGGTCGTTGAGGAAAACAGGGATCATCCCATTCTGGTGGGGGTTGATGATGTGTGGGGGCCGTCCGATGTTTATCGAACCTATCCTGAGGGAAAAAAGCTTGGGGATGATTGCACCGCATTGCTGAAAGGGCAGCCGCTAATGGGGCGGAACCATGACGATGAAGTAAATACCAAAAAAATTCCTCTGCCCATTGCGTGGACCAAATCATGGACTGGGAACGCTGGAAAAAAATCCCGGGTATTCCATGTGACAATGGGAAGTGCCAAGGATTATCAGTCCGCTGGACTGCGCAGGTTGACTGTTAATGCGGTCTATTGGGGGTTGGGAATGGAGCAGCTAATCGTGCCGCAAAGCAGTGTGGACTACGTCAATGAATACAATCCTCTTGCAAGTGGTTTTAACTACGAAAAATTGGGTGTAGAGCCGAAGAAGCCAGCGGAATACCGATAGTGCTCGTGGACTGTCCCTTTGTTGCTGGTCTGTTGTTCGCAGCCTGTTCAGTGCATTAGCAGCCTGTTCAGT
>JAPOKD010000501.1 GCA_029977825.1 Planctomycetota bacterium
ATCCGAACGGAGAGATCGAAAAAAACGCACCGGTACGAGTCTATGATTGCTCCGGCCCTTGGGGAGACCCAGACTTTGAAGGTGACGTGACTCAGGGATTGCCCGCGTTACGAAGACAGTGGATCCTGGATCGTGCTGATGTCGAAGAGCACGACGGCCGAGAGGTCAAACCCGAGGATAATGGTTACCTGTCAGAAGCACATTCTGAAAAGTACAACCAGCTGAAAAACGCAAAGAATCGCCTCAAGGAATACCCGGGTTTAAAACGGAAGCCTTTACGCGCCAAAGGCAGTAGCGGAGGTGAAGGCAACTGGCATCCAGTCACGCAAAAGTGGTATGCGGACCAGGGAATCATTACGCAGGAAATGGAATACGTAGCGATACGCGAAAACCTTGGACGGCAAGAAGAGTTCAAGACGATTGCCGACAAGTATCCGAACCTTCGCGATCTGCCGCCAGAGGCTTCCGACCGCATCCGGCAGTTATGCTCCACTCCAGAAGGTTATGAGATGCCGCGGCCCTCAGAGGTCGATCCCAACGCGCAGGTAGCACGCAACCGAATCGATCACCAACACCCTGGACAATCCTGGGGAGCGATGACTCCTGCTTTCATCACAGCTGAATATGTACGCTCGGAAGTGGCCCGCGGCCGCGCGATCATTCCTGCGAATGTCAACCATCCAGAAAACGAACCGATGATTATCGGCCGGAATTTTCTGGTGAAGATCAACGCCAACATTGGAAACTCTGCGGTAACCTCAACCATCGACGAAGAAGTCGAAAAAATGCGGTGGGCAACCAAGTGGGGTGCTGACACCGTGATGGATCTTTCCACGGGAAAAAATATTCATGCGACACGTGAATGGATCATCCGCAATAGCCCCGTCCCGATCGGGACGGTGCCGATTTATCAGGCCCTGGAAAAAACGGGCGGCAGCATCGAAGCCTTGACTTGGGAGTTGTTCCGCGACACCCTGATCGAGCAAGCTGAACAGGGCGTCGATTACTTTACGATCCATGCCGGAGTCCTGAAAAAGTTCGTTCCGCATACAGCCAAGCGAATGACCGGAATTGTGTCCCGCGGCGGATCGATACTGGCCAAGTGGTGCATTCATCACGAGAAAGAAAACTTTCTATATGAACACTGGGACGAGATCTGCGATATCTGTGCAACCTATGATGTGAGCTTCTCGATTGGTGACGGCCTCCGCCCTGGTTCGATCGCGGATGCAAACGACTATGCTCAACTTGCTGAACTGGAGGTTCAAGGCGAGCTTACCAAGAGGGCATGGGCCAAAGGCTGTCAGGTGATGAATGAGGGCCCCGGACACGTCCCCATGCACCTGATTCAAGAGAACATGCAAAAGCAAATCGACTGGTGCCACGAAGCACCCTTCTATACGCTGGGCCCACTGACCACGGACATCGCCCCAGGTTACGACCACTTCACGTCAGGCATCGGAGCGGCACAGATTGGCTGGTACGGTTGTGCAATGTTGTGTTACGTAACGCCCAAAGAGCATCTTGGGCTTCCGGATCGAAACGATGTCCGTGAAGGAGTGGTTACCTATAAGATTGCAGCTCATGCAGCTGATCTTGCCAAAGGACACCCTGCAGCCCAAATCCGTGATAACGCACTTTCCAAAGCGCGATTTGAATTTCGATGGCGAGACCAGTTCGCGCTCGGACTGGATCCCGCCCGAGCGATTGAATATCACGACGAGACTTTACCCGCCGAAGGCGCGAAAACCGCACACTTCTGTTCTATGTGTGGACCAACTTTTTGCTCCATGAAAATCACTGGCGATGTTCGTAAATATGCCGAAGAAAATGGAGCTGGACAGGAGACAAGCGAGGACACACAGGCTGTGGTTCCAAAAGCGAAATAACCAGGTGCGCAACTCCGGAACTCAGCAACAACCAAGCCTGCCGCTGGCTTGCGTTAAAGATCGACACAGCTGCGCGTGAGCAAAAACCTTTGGCATAAACGCTCATCTGAAGGGTGTGGAAGCAGCTGCCCGTTTTCTGTTAGCGTCTCACCGGTACCCAATCGCGGCACACACCCAGCCACGATTGCTTGAAACCTGACCTATCAGCCCTTAGTGCCACAACCAAAGCAAGCAGCGGCGCTGTTTGAAAAACACGGTAACGGAAAGAAGCACCATCCCACCATTGCCGTGGAATACCGCTTGGCGTGGCGGTGGCATAGGTCTGTGTTAACCCATTACAAGCCCCGAACGCCTCAATCACCCACACGGCCTGTTCACTATCAGTATCGCTGCGCGCTCACCAGCAACACCCCCGATCACGATTCCGGCGGAACGTTCGGGCTCATGTGGTGACCCGCGTGGTCACGATATTCAATCCTTTTCTTAAATTCCTCTTCTCCTCGGATTACCGCCAGAGAGCTGAAAAGGAGAAACCAAATAGGTCACGCAGCCACCACAAACCGGAACCCCTAAGCCAACGTATCATTGCTCCCAGCTTTAACGCTCTCCCAATGAACCCCAAGAAGATGCCGCATCCACATCCGTGGAGCGAACCCCAGAAAACTTGAGCAAGTATCCTTCGCACTCGCTGCGATGGGGAAAGTTGTCAATCTTCGATCGACCATTCAAATCACGAAAAAAAAATGAGCGATCCCCCAATGGCCACTCCCAGTGCTACAGCAACGACGAGCGAAATGAGTTTGTCTTGTGTTGGGCGCAGTAATGCGGGAGGTTCAAGATGGCCCTGGGGGGAAGTCTTGCCAGCCAATAGCATGAACGCAAAAAACAGCGCAACACAGAATCCAAAGAAAGCCAAAATTGGCATGACCGAGTTATTAGCTGAGCGATAGAAAATGACAGTGAATGCTGTCCCCAACACAACACAACCCCAGCCTAAAAACTTGAGGAAGAAACCGGGGGGAAATCCAGTCCTCGGTTTCGTGGGGACTACAAAAATTCTTCCAATCGCAAGTGAGACAAGCTGAAACAACAAAGAAAGAAATGCCACGTAACAGACGAATAGTTCATTCCCCCCTAAGTAAATCTGCGAACCAGTTGGGGCAAATTCCAAATACAAATACACGGCTGAAAGGTAGTACGCAACTTTGATCCACCCCGCCACTTTTAACCGTAGAAAAGAACCGCAGGCACGACATCTGTGCCATGGATTGAAAAAAGCAAACCGCCGCTGTGTTGTAGCACAGACAGGACAGTCATTTCGCCCCAGGTTTGGAAATCGCGTTTCATCGTTAGCCGCGTCTCTGGGAGATTCATAAGGGTTTAGGTTCATCAGGTACCCAAGCCTACTTGATTATAAAGATGCACATGAACGCCGGTCCCTAACCACTATGTGTTCGCAGGAAGCTACTTCCCATACCTAACGCCACTTCCATGGGCCTACCAAAACAAAAAGAGGGGCGGAAAAAGTTTGCTCCTCATACCTTTATTCGTCATCAAAACGTCCCTGCCCGCCCCCTCCACGACTGCGCTTCGCTAAGAAAGGTGTTCTTGCCCGAGTAGTAGAACAATGGCAATAGCACGCATCAAGCCGTTTCTCCACGTTGCGTGTCGTCTTGACGCTTGTAGGCTGCCTACTGAGGAAGTGACGACTCCGCGGCTTCGGTCGCCCTAGAAGGTGCGCTTTGCAGGGATTCGCTTCGCCTTTTGATACAAATACTTCGCCTGGGGCCCTGCCAGCGCGCCATCAAGGAACCACTTTCCCTCGATTTCTGTAGCCAAGAATGCTACCACTGGGGCAGATAAACAACCTTGCGGAATGTGGGGTTTGTGTCGTTGCCGCTCCAACGTCCTGCAGCAGTGTTGCTGGCGAATTCAGTTCAGAATGCTGCTGCAAGACGGATAATCGGGAGCACATCGAGCACCAAACTCCACTGTCTTCCTTGGAAGGTTTTACCGCTATGGAGCATTCGGTCATGGAAACCCCATTTCCGTGCAGGAGGCCTGTCGCTTAGGTCTCTTACACACTTAGGCTGCTTTCAAGCCGCTCGCAACACCGCGGAATGTCTTCCCACTTCCCGGAAAGTTGTTATCAACTCCCAACACAACCTCGTTAGCGGTCAAGGTGACAGCAGACCAGTTTGTATGCATGAAAAATGCCAGCTCGGGTGGACTGGCATTTTTCGTTCCTCCTGCGTTCCGCTTCGCGTGGGTTCCTACAGTTCATAGGCACCCATGTCAATGTTGAGGCCGACTACCCGAGGCGAACCTGTGATGTCATGGGGCTCTGAGCATAGAGCGGCATTACCAGCGTCAATGCAAGGCGAGAACATTGTCGGCCGTCCACTTGGGAGCAGCATCGGAGCCGATGAGATCATGCCAAAGCCCGCCCATGGAAGGCTGCCCCATCCCTCGACACAGGAGTAGCTGATAATCGTCGGAGGATGGTTGATTTGCCCTGGCAACACAGCAGTGGAAGAAGAAGTATTCCTGAAAACGATTGAATTGTAGATAATGACATTAGTGCTTCCAAGCAAACTTGCCCCACGCCAGATTCCCCCAACATGAAAAGCCCGGTTTCTGAACACCGTTGTATTGACCAGCTGGAGGGTACGTAGCCCCGCGATATTTTTGAAGGCGATTGCACCACCGCTGACGGCATCGTTCAAAGTCAGTACGTTGTTGACCAACACTGCATTTGTGTTGATCAGATTGATAGCGCCGCCATTGCGTGCAGATGAATTTCCAACGAATCTTGTGTCATAACACTCAAGTCGGCCGAATCCCATTTTGTTCACGCAAAAGACTGCACCCCCATTAGCCGAGCTGCTGTTCTGTTCAAAGACGCAGTCATGAATGGCGACTAGCAGACTGTCGTTTGACATAACAGCCCCGCCTGGGCCGAGAGATGTATTCTGTTCAAAATTGCACTCCGTAAATTGCATCAATTTGCATTGATCACCAACAACGGAAGACAACGAAGC
>JAPOKD010000481.1 GCA_029977825.1 Planctomycetota bacterium
AATGACCAAGGCTCATTTGTCATGGTCGTGAATTCAAGCGATGAAGTGGTGCAGAAGAAGGTGACCGTTGGTCAGACCGTTAGCGGATGGGCGATCATTCAAACTGGCCTGAATGACAAAGATCGTGTGATCATCAATGGACTTCAACGTGCACGAGCAGGTGCAAAGGTGGTCCCGACCGCAAAGACACTTTCGGTGGACGCCGATGCTTTGCTACGTGGACGTGGGCAACCCAACACGCAACCGGCCACGGCGGCACCTGCTGCGAACCCGCCCAGTAGCACCGCCCCACCCGAACCTGCAACATCGGAAAACACGCCGTCCCCGACGCCGTCAGCCACTTAATCCCTGAGAACGAAAGAGAGGCTGTCTCTCTTTTGATTGCACACCGGAAATCGAGCACCAGATGTCGCGTTTCTTTATCTACCGGCCCATCTTCGCAACCGTTATCTCAATTGTGATTGTGATTGCGGGATTCGTCTCGTTCGGCGCTCTGCCTGTTGCGAAGTTCCCCGAGGTTGCTCCGCCCACGGTTGCCGTTTCAGCCATCTATCCCGGTGGTAATGCGACCACGATCGCAGAAACCGTTGCCTCCCCCATTGAACAGCAGGTGAATGGTGTCGAAGGCATGCTGTACATGTCTTCAAAAAGTGCCAACGATGGAACTTACAACTTGACGGTGACCTTTGAACTGGGAACCGACATGGATATTGCATCCGTATTGGTACAGAACCGCGTTGCCATCGCAGAACCTCAACTGCCTCAGGAGGTGCGCGCACAGGGAATCACGACCAAAAAGCGTTCCACCCAGATCCTCCAATTCATCGCGTTGACTTCGCCCGGTAAAAACGTCGACGCGCTCTATCTGAGCAACTATGCGTTGACCGTCAAAGATGAACTGAGCCGAATTGCTGGCGTTGGTGATGTCACAGTATTTGGCGCAGGTGACTACAGCATGCGGATCTGGCTTGACCCCCGCAAACTGAAACAGCGTGGCCTGACTACCGACGATGTACTCAATGCAGTCAAGGAGCAGAACGTTCAAGTGGCCGCTGGCCAGATCGGTGCTCCGCCGGCTCCGGCTGGGACAGCTTTCCAGTTTTCGGTGAACGCAAAAGGTCGACTGGCAGATGTCAAAGAATTTGAGAACATCATCATTCGTACGGGAGAAGACGGCCGGACTCTGACCGTCGGTGATGTAGGTCGAGTCGAACTGGGGGGCAAAAACTACACCTTCTATTCAAAGTTCAATGGAGAACCGTCGGCATCCGTCGCCATTTACCAGTTGCCAGGAGCTAATGCTCTGACAACTGCCAAGCTGATTCGTGAGAAAATGGCTGAGCTGAGGGAGAGTAACAACTGGCCCACAGGAATCGACTACAACATCGCCTTCGATACGACACTGTTCGTGGAAGCTTCCATCTCGGAAGTCTACGAAACACTGTTCATTGCGGTTGCCCTTGTGGTGCTGGTGATCTTCATTTTTCTGCAGGATTGGCGGGCTACGATCGTGCCCGTGGTTGCCATCCCCGTCTCCCTGATCGGTACGTTCGCGGTCATGAACGCGATTGGATTTTCGATCAACATGCTATCCCTGTTTGGGATTGTTCTGGCGATTGGAATCGTGGTCGATGATGCGATTGTGGTGGTAGAAAACTGCACACGCCATCTATCAGATGGCCTGAAACCCAAGGATGCGGCGGTGAAGGCCATGGAAGAGATCACAGGCCCAGTGATTGCAACCACGCTTGTGCTGCTGGCCGTTTTCATCCCCAGTGCATTCATGGGTGGCATCACCGGGCAATTGTTCCGACAGTTCGCTCTTACGATCTCAGCTGCGGTGCTGATCAGTACCGTCAACGCCCTGACACTGAGCCCCGCCCTTTGTGCCATCGTTCTCAGAAAGCCCAAAGAAGCAAGGTTCATCGGATTTCGACTTTTCAATCGCGGCTTCGACGGCGCAACGTCGGTTTATGGCTTTGTAATCGGCTGGTTTGTACGTCTTGTTGTCCTGATCTTAATCGTGTACGGGGGACTGATCGCAACCACCGGAGCCTTATTCTCGTCACTCCCTACTGGCTTTGTTCCCCCCGAGGACCAGGGCTATCTGTTCGTCAATGTTCAATTGCCTGACGCTGCGTCGACGGAACGCACGACAGAAGTAATGAACCAACTGAATGAAGACTACAAACAGATCCCGGGTGTCGCTAATTCTCTTTCCATTGCCGGCTACTCGTTGTTGGGTGGATACGCTGGCTCCAATCTGGGCTTTTCAATCGTCATTCTTGATCCATGGGATGAGCGGCAAACCCGTGAGACTCGCATCCGGACGATCGCGGGTGAAATGAAGCGGCGTTTTGACCAAGTTGAGGCCGCGATCGTGTTTCCATTTGCCCCACCACCCATTGATGGACTTGGAAATGCGGGTGGTTTCCAAATGGAGGTTTTGAATAAGGGCGGAGCCAACTACACCCAGCTGCAGGACACCGCACAGGACCTGGTGCAGGCTGGCAATGATCAGTCAGGCCTATCGGGACTCAACACTACATTCCGAGCAAACGAACCACAGCTCTACGCTGACGTTGACCGGGTTAAAGCAAAGGCAATGAACGTGCCTCTGCAGACCGTATTTGGCACCCTGCAGGCTTATCTGGGATCCGCCTATGTAAACGACTTTACCTACAACAATCGTCCCTATCAGGTTCGTGTTCAAGCTGAACCGGAATTTCGCGCCTCACCTGAGGACATTGAGAACCTGGATGTCCGCGATCGTGACGGAAAAATGGTTCCGATCAGTTCTATCGTAACAGTCAAAGAAATGGTTGGTCCCTCCGTGGTCCAGCGTTACAAACTTTACCCTAGCGCATCGGTAACAGGATCACCCGCAGCGGGAGTCAGCTCTGGACAGGCGTTGAGCATGATGGAAGAAATGGCTGAATCTCGTCTTCCGCTTGGCTTCGGCTACGAGTGGACAGGGATGTCATTTCAGGAAAAGCAGGCGGGCAGTGGTCAGGCACTCATCTTCCTGCTGGCGATCCTGGCTGTTTTCCTGGTGCTGGCGGCCCAATACGAAAGCTGGACCAGTCCCGCGGCAGTCATCGCAGTAGTTCCATTGGCTGCGTTGGGCGTCGTGCTCGCTCTGGTGCTCCGAAATGCTGACAACAACACTTACACGCAAATCGGTATCGTTTTGCTGGTGGCGCTGGCGAGCAAGAACGCCATTCTGATTGTCGAATTCGCCAGCCAGGAGCGAAAAGACGGCAAGCCGATTCGCGAAGCGGCACGCAACGCTGCCCGCCTGCGTTTCAGGGCCATTCTCATGACAGCCGTCTCATCGATCCTTGGTTTCCTGCCACTCTTGTTTGCCTCGGGCGCGGGTGCCGCCAGCCGACAAGCGGTCGGCAATGCAGTCGTTGGTGGCATGATCGCTGCCACCTTCTTTTCTCTGATGTTCGTGCCGACATTCTTTGTTGTTTTCCAAACCTTATCGGAACTGCGAAGCAAGAAGCCTGCAACAAGCACCCCCAATACACCGACGGCCTCCGATACCAGTGAAACCTAGTCCGAGGGATCCAGCAAGTTTGGGCCCAACTTCTTGCCTAACGATCTGAACTGATGAATCAAGACGCATTGGACAAACAACAACGAAAGCTGGGAACATTCCGGCGTTTGCGTCATCTCGAACTGCTACTTGCGCTGGTGGGAATCATCCTTGGTCAGGCCATCTTGAACGACAATTCCAACGTCAATCGAACGATCTTCAATCTGCTGTTCTTTACGGTCGTTATTTCAGCGATGCGTTCACTATCCCAGTCACGGGGAGTCCAGATTTTTGCTCTCGCAACGGGAGTGTTCGCTTTGTCGGCCTCAATGCTGGCAGAATTCCAACCATCACGCGGCCTGCTGGTCGGAGTTTACGTATGCTACCTCGCTATTTTTCTGTCACTTCTAAACGCCCTGTCTCGAAGTGTTTTCCAGAGTGGCAGAATCGACACCAATCGAATTCTCGGCGCGGTCTGCATTTACTTCCTCCTGGGCCTGATCTGGGCGCTCGTTTATTCAATCATCGAGGTATGCTCCCCCAATTCGTTCAATATTCCCGACTACGTCGCTTTGGGGGTCCGACAACAAATGGTCTGTGACATGATCTACTTCAGCAATGTCACACTCACGACACTTGGATATGGGGATATCCTTCCGCTCAGCAACCTCACGCGAACGCTCGCCAACCTTGAGGCAATGGCGGGACAGCTTTATGTCGCGATTGTCATTGCACGCATGGTTGGCGTGCAGGTCACCCAAGGTCCTGCAAACCCGCCGCTCACCAACACCCCAAATCAAGAACACAGTTCGTAACAACAGCATGTGCTGAACACGTTGGCTGTACCCTCCGACATTTGCCTGAGCCAAAGCAAACCCCATGCTTGGGACGCAAGAAACCATCACAACGTGGGAAAGGTGAATCCTGTTGCTTGCAAAAAAGCAGCCAAATTAAGCATCCCGTTTAAATGAAGCCGGGACCCAACACATCAACTCAGGGTCACTCTTCAGAACGCTTGGTCCAATGACGTTGTACCGTAGCGTCCCCTGAGGGCTGACTCATGCGCAGGAAACCCAAGAGTCACACCCGACCCATACTACGACGAGTACAAGACGGGCATCACGAATACACAGACGCAAAGACGTTCGCCGACTGATACCGCTTTCGAACTCAGCGGCTCACTTTTCGCACGGGTCCTGCGTAGTAACCGGGATTACCTCGCAAAGCCTCTTGCGTGGCAATCAAGCTATTACGTCCATAAGTCACGACCCATTTTGGAGGATAGGGATTTCCGGCATTCGGATAAAGCGTGACTTCCCAAGCTGAGGTGATCCCAGCCTGAACCGCTTGTAGATTCAGGTTCATCATGGCAATCCGCTGATTGACCTGTTGGTCTCTTTGATAGGCTGCTGCCAGCGACTGCAAATGGAAAGCCTGATCATCCCGCTTGTAATTCTGTGCAGCAGAATTCTGTGATGTCTTGGCCCCTCCGGCACCCAACGGATTATTTGGGACATCGTTGTCAAGATTAGCCGT
>JAPOKD010000111.1 GCA_029977825.1 Planctomycetota bacterium
CGCGCACTGGACGGTCATGCTGCAGAACGTGTTCAGAGCGCCCGACACCATGTCATCCCGATCAAGATTGCGTGCGACTTTGCCATCAAGTTTGGATTCAGGCACTTCCACATGTCCGATAAAGTCCCATGGTCCGGCGGCAATGAACCCGAGCCCCAGAATGCCGTCTGGATCCCCGGGGAAAAGCACGTCACCAGCAATCTGTTCTTGAACAAAACGAGTGTATGGTTTGTCTTCATTGAATGAGCGAATCACATAGTCGCGATAAGGCCAGGCATTTGGACGCAACTTGTCCTTGTCGTAACCACATGTATCGGCATACTTCACCACATCCAACCAATGTCTGGCCCAGCGTTCCCCGTAATGCCTGGAGTCGAGCAAACGATTTACCAGCCGTTCATAAGCTTGAGGATCAGAATCATCAACAAACTCCTGCACCTGCTGTGGCGTTGGCGGCAAGCCAATCAGATCGTAGGTGACCCGTCTGATCAGTGTTCGACGATCTGCCTGATCTGCAACGGTCAAGCCCTTTTCATTCAGTTTTTGAAGGATGTAGGCATCGATGGGTGTCCGGCACCAGTCATTTTCAAACTTGGGTACCACAGGCCTGTGGAGCGTTTGGTAGGACCACCAACTGAAATCGGTTACACGAGATTCCGTGAGCTTGAAATCTGCCGGCCATCGTGCTCCTTCGTCAATCCATTTTCGGATCAGGTTGATCTGTTCGACTTCCAATGGGTCAGAATTCTTTGGCATCTGCGCTTTACCAGCACGAATGGATATCACTTCCAGCAGATGACTCGCCAGCGCATCACCTGCAACGACATACCCACTGTCCTTCACAGACTCAGCAGTCTGCAACGAGAAATCACCCTTATTGTCCTGATCGTTATGACAACTCAAGCATCGTCGTTGCAAAATAGGTGCGATCCCGCGAGCAAAATCTACCTCGGCCAGAAGCGTAGGAAGAGGCGTACCTACCAGCAGCAACGCAATGACAAGCATCCTTCGCTGCGACCGGCAAAAGAATGACAAGCCTGAACACAGCAGCCACGTCAAAACCCCACTGAACACGCCGGCTACGTGCGTCCATCGCCTGAACTTTTTCAACATTCGTGGTTGGGTCTGATCCATATTTCCCATCAAGGATTGATTGCACGCTCTGGCACATTAGCAGTCGGTTCTCAACCGCCCGACATGATGCAGCAGCTCCAACGGTAAATCGGCGGTAGTTGCCACGATCATCCGCGGGCACCACTTTAACACAACAATCTGACTTGCTGCATTCCGTTATCCGACCCCGGTATTCTAATCAAAAACAGGACCAACTTGTTCCTGTTGACTTCAGAAAGCGGCAGCAAGGCTCGCATGCTCAACAGTGGAAAACCGCAGCGAGTGCAAGAACAGCCTTTGACTGTCTGAAAATGTGGCAAAAGAAGACTTCCCAGCAGCGGAGAATCACCCGTAGAAATCCAGCACCGGGCAGTAGCAAGCGATGGCAGATCACCGCGGACGCTCGACTGGGCTTAAGCGGAAGGGCAGATCTACGAGGGTGCCCTGAACTCCCCCACTGATCCTCGTCACTGACCCTCGCAACTCGGCCCACCATCTTCTCAGTAGAACCTGCCGAGATGTTTGGTCGCTAGGCCGAGCGGGATTTACTCTCACTCATGATCCAGCGTGATAGACCAAGCCAACAAAAAAGCGGTCTCCCTTTCTCATCTTTGGATGAAATGCTGCAAATCACAGGAAAACCGCAGTAAAAACTGAACTAACACCCATTTCCAAAGTCTGCTACCGTCCCTGTCTATTCGTTCGCACGTATTGCTTGCCTGTGACTGCGTGCCAATTCCAGTCGCCCAATTCGACCACACCACCAAACTAACGGAGACCCACGGATGGGACTTCCTTTCTCAGCCGACACACAAATTGATTCGCTGAAAGAAATCTTGAGCGAGGTCGCAGAGCGATTGGACATGAATGTCACGGTCAAGCTGTGGAACGGGGAGATGATCCCCATGGGAAAAAACACCGACGGCAAATACACGCTCGAGTTGTCCGGCCCGGGTGTGATCGGCAGCATGCTGCGCCGGCCAACCCTGGAGACACTGGTACGACTGTATGCGAGCGGGCATATCGCATTTGAAGGTGGCGACTTGATGGAGTTTGCTGATGCGTTTCAGACAGAAAAAGCCAATCGCCGACGCTTGAAGGAAATCAGCAAGTTGATGCTGGTAAAAAAAACACTTCCATTCGTTTTTGCACGCACCAACACAACGGACATCAACCATCAATATTCCGACGACAGCGTGGGTCGCAACGAAGCAAAACGCAATAACACCGATTACATTCAATTTCACTATGATGTCAGCAATGACTTCTACAAGCTGTTTCTCGGCAGCGAGATGGTCTACACGTGCGCTTACTTTAAAAACTGGGACAATTCACTCGACCAGGCACAACGCGACAAGATGGATTTAATCTGTCGCAAACTGCGTCTGCAACCTGGTGAAAAAATGCTCGACATCGGATGTGGTTGGGGCGGTTTGATCCGGCACGCAGCGATCAACTACGGCGTCAAAGCTCATGGGATCACTCTGTCGCAGGAGCAACACGATTACGCACAGCAGAAAATCGACGAACTGGGGCTGGGCGATCAAGTGAGTGTCGAAATCTGTGACTATGCCGATCACACAGGAAACTATGACAAAATATCGAGCGTCGGCATGTCTGAGCACATTGGCAGTGCGAACTACCCCCGTTATTTCAACAAAATCAACTCACTGTTACGCGATCGGGGATTGATGCTAAATCATGCAATTGCCCGTCGTGCGAAGGCAACCAAACGACAAGCGAAGAAGATTCGCCCAGAAAGAAAGTTCCTGCTCAAATACATCTTCCCAGGTTCCGAGTTGATTCCAGTCGGCACCACTACCGACACATTGGAAAACACAGGCTTTGAAGTTCATGATGTCGAATCACTACGCGAACATTATGCCCTGACTCTCAAGTACTGGTCGAAAAACCTGACGGCCAACAAGGAAGAAGCGATTCGTCTGGTGGGTCCTGAAAGATACCGCCTTTGGGCGGCTTACATGACAGGTGGCTCGGTTGGCTTCACGGCCGGATCGATCAAGCTCTATCAGGTCCTCGCCAGCAAGCGAGCCAGCAAGGGACTTTCTGGACTGCCCCCAACCCGTGCCGATCTTTATCGCGCTGCCTGAACGTGCATTCCAGCAATGAACTGAACTCCGAAACGTACCGCAAACAACGAGCCAAGCCAGTTGGCCGGCAACTGGTTTCTGGGTGCGTAGTTGGCTCTCTGGGTCCAGACCAGTGAGCTGTATCTTTTTGCGATGCCTTGACCACTTCAACATCAGCGGTGCACATCATCGTCAGTGTGCCTGCTTGTAGAAGCTGGTTGATTCAAACAGGTCAGCCGCCACAACTGCTGCACAGACTCGCCTACAACCCAGACTCGCCTACAACCCACAAGAAAATATTATTTACTTAAAGCCTTGCAACTATGCTTTGTCACCGGCCGCACGTTGCACCTCACCTTTCAGTCGGAGCTCGAACGAGAGCAGACAAAAGGGGAGAGATGCCTGACGGGAGTTTGTGTCCAAAAATTTCGCGTGCACCGCTGTACAGCAACCAGGCGACTCGGTTCAGTATGTATCTTTTTGGTAACTGGAAGCAGAAAATCACACGATTCCGGTTCTAATGGGGCCAACACGTGGTTAGCAGAGGTCGCTGCCACGAATCATGATGCGAACCATTCTTCAGAAAAGCGCGGACCATGACCACAGTAGAAAAACAGCGTCTGTTCCTGGTCGAAGACGACCGTGAACTTGCATCCATGGTCTCTGACTTTCTTACTGCGAATGGATTTGAGGTGATTGTCGAACATGACGGCAAATCAGCTTTCACTCGAATTCAGTCCGAATCCTTCGACGTGGTCGTATTGGACATCGGACTTCCGGGGATGGATGGAATCAGTATCTGCCGCACCGTTCGACCTGATTACGAGGGTCCGATTCTCATGTTGACTGCCCGAGGTAATGAGATAGATGAAGTCGTCGCCTTGGAGGTGGGGGCTGATGACTACATGTCCAAGCCCGTGCGTCCCCATGCTCTGCTGGCTCGACTGCGTGTTCATTTACGTCGCTCCAACCAGGCTGCAACTGACTCAACCACAACCCGCATCACGGTTGGTGGGCTTGTGATTGATACGACCAATCGCTCTGTCTCGATCGATGGATTTTCCGTTGACCTGACGACAGCCGAGTTTGATCTGCTGTGGTTGTTGGCTCAAAACGCTGGCAAGGTCATTCCACGCGACGAACTGTACCAGCAACTACATGGTGTAAGGTATGATGGCCTTGACCGCTCGATTGATCTCCGCGTATCGAGGCTCCGCAAAAAAATCGGAGATGATCCCGTCCAACCACAGCGTATAAAATCTGTACGAAGTGTCGGCTATTTACTGGCTACCCAATCATGACACGATTGTTCTTGCGGTTCTATCTGGGTATCGTCGCGATTCTCGTTGTCGCGTGGCTGGTACAGTCCTACGTCGCAGGTTTATCTTCCACACAAAACGTTAATGTGATTGAAAGCGCGCTCACTGGAGGTGCTCGACTGGCACGTAACGAGGTAGAGAATTTCTGGTATGAAGATCTCGCCGTTTCAACATCCAACTATCTGCGGGTCGCGAGTAATTTCGAGTACCCGATGTATTTATTATCCGTCAAAGACACGGTCTGGTTGAAGAATCCGCATCGACAACGCTTGATCAACGGTGAGGTCGTATTGCTAGGTGAATATCTCGGGATCGCCTTGTTCCCGCAACCAAGACCTGAAAAATCAATTGCTGATGAACTTCAGTCATCAGGTAGTGCTGACTCACAAGTCCCAACCGAAACAACGAGCCGACAACCCGAAAAAGCAGAACCAGAGTACTTTTTACTGTTCGGCCCGCTGCCACAATTAGTTGGGCCGAGTCGTACACAAGTCACACTGGGATATGGAATCATTTTCCTGCTGGCCGCGTTTGCAATCGCAATTCTGCTGCGCCCCGTTGCCAAACAGTTCCGAGCGGTAGAACACGCAGCCACTTCCATCGCCAGTGGTGACCTTAATGCACGCATACCGACCAAATCACGATCAAGGGATCTGGCTTTGGTGACAACGTTCAATGCAATGGCAGATCGCACTGAGTCTCTGGTGCGGTCACAACGTGAACTACTGCAAGCAGTCTCTCACGAATTACGCACGCCTCTGGCTCGAATTCGTTTTGCGACCGATCTGGTCCATACAGCAACGGACGAAAACGAACGCCGCAGTCGACTGGATTCCATTGACGACGCTACCGAAAAACTGGATTCACTTGTCGGGGAGTTACTCACTTATGCCAGAATCGATTCCAACACAGCGGAAATGACACTTGAATTGGTCAATGTCTGGAATCTGATCGAACAGGCCGTTGATTTCCACGCTCCCTTGTATCCCAAAATCAAGTACATCCTGCCGGCTGAACCGGAACGGTTGATCACACAAGCGCATCCTGACAGTTTGGCAAGAGCGGTCGAGAATCTTGTCAGCAATGCGGGACAATATGCGAAATCACGTGTCCAATTGTCCGCGGAGATCATCAAGGAATCAGTGGTGATCAAGATTGAGGATGATGGCGACGGAATCCCAGAAGAACATTGGCTCACTGTGTTTGAACCCTTCACAAGACTGGGTCAAAGTGACAATCGAGGTGTCGGATTGGGCTTGGCGCTGGTGCAACGTATCGCCAAGCAACACCATGGTGAAGTGACCGTGAGCAACAGCACTTTAGGTGGAGCCTGCCTGACAATTCGCCTGCCTCACCGGACAAGATCGACAGAGGACTGAAAAATTCAATACAACACGATATCACCACATCCCACATCGATTAGCTGCTCCGAAACACGCGTCATCTGTTCAAACCAACACTGAGACACTTGTCGTGATAAAGCGTTAGCATTCCCAACCATTACAAAGATCGCTCTATGTCGCAAAGACTCATACTGACTCTGCTTGCTGTTGCGTGCCTGTTGAGTCAATCACAAACCGCCTGGAGCAACAAACCGAGCACTGAATCCCATATCGGAAAAAAGATCTCTCCGTTCACGCTGGACAACTGCTATGGGCGTGCTGTTTCACTGGATGAATTTAGCGACAGAAAGGCGGTTGTTGTAGCGTTTCTTGGAACAGAATGCCCACTGGCCAAACTTTATGGTCCCAGACTCGAAGCACTGCAGAATGCCTTTGGCAAGGAGAAAGTTGCGGTCATCGGGATCAACTCGAACAAACAGGATAGCTTGACCGAAATCCTGGCCTATAGTCATCGTCACAAGATCACGTTTCAGATGCTGAAGGATCTCGGCAACAAGGTCGCTGATGCCTTTGCCGCAGAGCGGACCCCCGAGGTGTTTCTGCTCGATTCCACTTTCACGGTACGTTACCGTGGCCGAATCGATGATCAGTACTACGTAGGCGGATCGCGGGCACGCCCGGAAGTTTCGGAATTGTCCAACGCGATAAAGCAACTGCTGGCAGGAGAGGACATCACTGTGACTGAAACGCAAGTTCAGGGCTGTCACATCGGCCGCGTCAAGAGCGTCGCACCTACTGGTTCAATCACATTCAACAAACATATTGCACCAATCTTTAACAACCACTGCATGCGTTGTCACCGTGAGGGAGAAATTGCCCCTTTCAATCTCACCCGCTACGAAGATGTGGTCGGCTGGGAAGACACCATCATGGAAGTCCTGGAAGAAGGTCGAATGCCACCCTGGTTTGCCAATCCGGAACATGGTGAATTTGCAAACGATCCCCGTCTAAGCCCAGAACAAAAACAACTTGTTTTTAGCTGGATCGAAAACGGCATGCCCGAAGGAGACTTGGTGGATTTACCCACACCACCCCAGTTCATAGAAGGCTGGCAGATGCCAGAGCCAGATCAGGTCATCACAATGCCCAATGCATTCCCTGTTAAAGCCGAAGGAACCGTCGATTACCAACTGTACGTGATTGATCCGAAGTGGACGGAAGACAAATACATTGTCGCCACTGAAGCGCGACCGCAAAATCGCAGCGTGGTGCATCACATCCTGTTGCATATCATTTCGCCAGAAACCGAAACCAAAGACTACCTAAGTAAACGCGGACCCATCGTTGCCGGCTACGCACCTGGTGCAAGTGCGTTTACAGCTCCTGATCAGGTAGCTATCAAGGTTAAAGCGGGCAGTAAACTACTTTTGGAAATGCACTACACCCCCAATGGCCATGCTCAGAAGGACCAAAGTTCTGTCGGAATCTGCTTTGCAAAAGACCCATCCAAGATCAAGCATGAACTGAAGGGGGATGCTGTAAGCTACCCTCGGCGCCAACTGATGATTGAACCCAATGATCCTCACAGCACAAAGATCGCAGACTCAAAAAAAACCAGACAGGATGTTGCCTTAATCAGCATGACACCCCACATGCACTTGAGAGGAAAATCATTCCGATACGATCTGATCGATGCCAAAACCGACCATGTCATTGAAACGCTGCTTGATGTGCCTGCCTACGACTTCAATTGGCAAATTAAATACATTCTGAAGACGCCCAAAGTGATAAGACCGGGCCAATTTATTCGCTGCACCGCGGTCTTTGACAACTCCGCAAACAATCTGGCTAATCCCAATCCCGAACAACGAGTGCGTTGGGGTCCGCAGAGTGAACATGAAATGATGATCGGCTTCGTGGAATACATTCCGCTGTAGGCCCGTACAGGACAGCATCCAGACGAACTTCACCCGCTTGCTTCATTGGATTCCCGGTCGCCTTCACTGCGTTTCATTCATCGTATTTCCCGATACTGCATCTACTGAACCCCTGAACGCTGCATGATCGTCAAAAAATCAAAACGTTTCGTCAACTTCTGTAAGACAACGGCAATCGGCGGATTACTTTTTCTGTTACCGCTGATTGTGCTAGGCGCATTGATTGGGCAGGTCGCCCCGCTCGTTGTGTCGATAGCGTCAGTATTCAACAAGAACATTCCCGTAAAAACAGGAACGGGGATCGCGATTCTCGTTGCACTATCGATCGCGGTGATCCTGCTGCTCTGCTTCGCCGCTGGCATGTTTGCGCGGTGGTCAATTGGGAAAAAAATCTCAACTGCGTTCGAAAAAAAACTCGCACTCTTCTTTCCACGCTACTCGATACTCAAGGATCAGATGGCGGATACGATTGGAGGTGACGAAACAAGGCCACAGATGAAACCTGTGCTAGTCGTGTTCGACGAGTGCCAGCGAATCGCCTTTGAAACCGAACGCGATGAAAAGCAGGGCCTAGCCACAGTCTTTTTACCTGGCTCACCCGATCCCTGGTCAGGCAAAGTCGTGATGCTGAAACTTGATCGCGTAACGCGTTTGGATGCAGATTTTGGGCATGCCGCTGCTACCTGTGAACAAGTGGGCCGAGGGTCGATTGCAATGGCCAGACAACAGCCCAACCCGTCTGCCAGCAGCGACCCCAAGGCAGCCCTTCCTGATTCGGCCCAACACTGATACGAGCAGGATCGCAAGTCGCCAACAGCCTTTTCGATTCATCACGGCGTATCATCAACCACATGACGCAACTGACTGATCAAAAACTGTCAGCCAAACGGATCTGGAATCAGTCAGAATCCGAGGGTTTGCAGGCTACAGAAGCAGTGCCTTGGGGATCTTGCGGAACCACGAAATGCTTGCATTTCTACTCATGCATTTCATTCAACTTTGCCAAGGTTCGTGTTTTGGAAATCCGCCAAACCCTCTACACTGTGCTTTCTGCTCAGTTTAAGAATTGCACGCACCGGGAAGGACTCCAGGAAGATGTTTCGATACTTGTTTCCAACACTTCTGATCACCATTTTGTTGACTTCAAGCGTTGCCCCGCGTGCTGCCTACGGACAGCAAATGGAAGCGGCGACCGTGCAAGCAGCGACGTCTGTGTTGAGCGAGGCAATGACCACGCCGGGGAACAAGATTCCGCAGGCGATGCTATCGGATGCTTATGGCGTTGCAATCATTCCGAACGTGATCAAGGGTGGTTTTGTCGTCGGAGCCAGATTTGGCCGTGGTCTCTTATTCATACGTGATGCCAATGGGATCTGGCACGCCCCGGTCTTCATCACGCTGACCGGTGGTAACATCGGATGGCAAGTAGGGGTCCAGTCATCCGACATCATTCTGGTCTTCAAAACACTCAACAGTGTGCAGGGGATTTTACAGGGGAAGCTGACAATCGGTGCTGACGCAGCAGCGTCTGCTGGCCCTGTGGGACGTCAAACTGCCGCGGCAACGGACGGGCAACTCAAAGCGGAAATCTACACTTATTCTCGCAGCCGTGGTTTATTTGCCGGTGTTTCCATTGATGGCTCGGTGGTTCGCACGGATCCGCTCGCAACAAGTTCCTATTACCACAGCGCCGGTCCGGGCACTCCGTTGGTTATCCCACCGGCTGCGTTGCAGCTGACCCAGACCATCGCACGTTATGCTGGCACCGTCCCACAACCGGCTCCCACGGCAGTTGTGCCTGCGGCCCCGGTGGGCAGCAACCCAAGCGTTCCTTTTGGAACTCCTACTGCTGGCACCAATCAACCAGCCTCAACAGTTCCCGCGACTCCAGCGAGTACGGTCACGGTAATCACCCAAAACCCGCCGATCATTCGTCAACAAGTTGGTTCTGAGGCAGATGTACTGAGAACTCAACTCACGAAATTGGCTCCTGAGTTGTATGAAAAACTTGATGATAACTGGAAGAATTACCTCGCGTTGCCATCGTCCATTTTCTTGACCGGTGGGCATCCTTCAGAATCTGAGATTGCGACCGTTGTGCAACATTTCGAGACGGTCGCAACCAATCCAGCCTATAAGGAACTCGCTTCTTATCCTGCATTTCAGTCGGTTTATGGTGTATTGCGTCACTACCAGCAAGCAATCACCAGTACATCATCAGCTTTGAATCTTCCACCTCCACCAACTCCATGATGCATTACGGCAGGCTGCCGCTCAGCGGAGGAATGGTTGCGTATTTCACTGGTGAATGGGGTACTCTGCCAAAGCAACTGACTACTTAATTGGCATTCCCATGAATGATATACGAGCATGGGAAACCTGCGTTCCGTTTGACGCCCAGCCTCGAAGCGTGATTCGTCTCCCTGCCATGTGAGATCCCAGACCCCATGTACACAAATGCAGCGACACCGGTAGCAACCCTGTGGTCGGTCTCCCGCGAATTATGGCGTCATTTTATCGCAGTCGTTCTTTATGTGAGCGTGATAGAAGGACTCGATATTCGCTACGAATGGAAAGACAGTGCGTTTCCATTACCAGTGATCGCAATCATGGGGACGGTAATCGGCTTGCTATTGGGATTTCGAACCAACTCATGTTACGGCCGATGGTGGGAAGCTCGAATTCTGTGGGGTGCGATCGTGAATGATTCCCGCACGTGGACACGCCAACTTATGGAATTCACGAAATCAGCACAGTTGGACCAACAAACAACGATAACACGCATGTGCCACCGCCAAATCGCCTGGTGCTACTCGTTAAGTCGGAGCCTGCGAGGTCAAGAGGCAACGCAGGATCTTGGCACGCTGCTGACGGAAGATGAAATTTCTGAAGTCCGTGACAAACATGTGCCGAACCTGTTACTTTTGCGGCAGGGTCAGGAACTTCGGGACCTGAAACAACAAGGGCAGTTGGAAACATTCGAGCTTGTCGAACTAGAAAAAACTCTACTCAGGTTGACCAATGCCATGGGTGGTTGCGAGCGAATTCGCAATACCACCTTTCCCCGCTCGTACACGCGGATCATCAATCTACTCATTTACCTATTTGTCATTTGCCTTCCCTTCGGCCTTGTTGAACTGCCGTGGTTCGGGCTTGTTTCGACATCCATCAGCTTTGCATTTGCCTTTCTAATGGTTGATCGCGTCTCGATCTTCCTGCAAGATCCTTTCAGCAACCGACCTTCGGACACACCTACCCAAAGTCTCTCACGGACCATCGAAATCAATGTCCGTGAAATGCTTGGTGAAACCGATCTACCAGAAAAACGCCAGCCTGTGAACGGGATTCTAATGTAGCAGGAATACGCTGCATTTTTCCAGTACTTTGATGCAGGAACACGCAAGGCAGGGTTCCCAGAACTTCAAGGTGGTCATCGCCGTTCGTGATCCAACCCAACGTCA
>JAPOKD010000814.1 GCA_029977825.1 Planctomycetota bacterium
AAAGCAACCGGCTTATCGACAAGTGGCCAAGCGGGCGCATTTTCAGGGCTGCGTCCCAACCAGCGTTCCCTACTTTTTCTCATTTTGTCGCTGGTTCGCCGGTACCCCCAACCACTCAGGTCTTTGCCATTGAATAGCGAGGTAAAGCCCTGCTCCAGCTCCTGGGGCTGTTCCTTCCTGTCAACGAAATTGTGGGTTGCAAGCACTGGCCAGATTGCCGCCAACCATTTCTCGTACCCTGCCCGATTGGGGTGTAGCAGGTCCGGAAATTCCGACTTTTTCGCGTCACCTTGTTCGTCCGCGAACAGCGTCCATGTGTCAACGATGGTCACCTGCCGATTCCCCTTAAACCCGGCCGCCATCAACTGATTGATTTTTTTTATCTGCTCGCTTGAACGCTTTTTGGATGCGCTGCTGGGAAACACCAGACATAACACGATAGGCATCTCAGGATCAGCTGCTTCCAATGCCTTCACGATCAACGCGACATTGCAATTGTGGGCCACGAATAAAAACACCGCTGTCAGCGTTCGGCGTAGCACGAAACTCCAACTTTAAAACAAAATCGCCCGTGAACTCTTCCGTCGTCCACAATTGCTGGATTGCTCTTCCTTCAGACGGCGTGGTCACCACCAACCTGCCGTTAATTGCTGCGTACCTTCCGTCGGGTGAACTCTTCTGTCCCTCGAAAGCAACCGGCTTATCTACCAGTGGCCAAGCAGGCGCATTTTCAGGGTTGCGTCCCAACCAGCGTTCCCTGCTTTTTCTCATTTTGTCGCTGGTTCGCCGATACCCCCACCCACTCAGGTCTTTGCCATTGAATAGCGAGGTAAAGCCCGGCTGCAGCTCCTCAGGCTGTTCCTTTTTGTCAACGAAACCGTGGGTTGCAAGCACTGGCCAGATTGCCGCCAACCATTTCTCGTACCCTGCCCGATTGGGGTGTAGCAGGTCCGGAAATTCCGACTTTCTCGCGTCACCTTGTTCGTCCGCGAACAGCGTCCATGTGTCAACGATGGTCACCTGCCGATTCCCCTTAAACTCGGAAGCCATCAACTGATTGATTTTTTTTATCTGCTCGCTTGAACGCTTTTTGGATGCGCTGCTGGGAAACACCAGACATAACACGATAGGCATCTCTGGATCAGCTGCTTCCAATGCCTTCACGATCAACGCGACATTGCCTGCGATGGACGCTGGTTCAGCTCCCTCCTCCAAGTCATTGGTGCCCATCAACATCACCACGGCTGAAGGTTCCAGGCTTAGCACATCCTCCTCCAAACGGAGCAACATGCCACGTGTGGTATCACCAGAAATGCCGCGATTCGCGACGGTCAGATCCTTGAAATCCCCTTGAAAATCGTCACCCCATCCCTGTGTGATTGAGTCGCCGAGGAACACCACGGCATTCTTTTCCGCTTCAGCCCGCTTGGCAAACTCAGCGCGCCGATTCTTCCACAGGCTGGTGAACCACCCATACCGCCGGATCGGACCGGTGCCTGGTAGCCCCTCATCGCTAGCAGGTAATGCAAAGTCAGCCGCTGCATCCTGCGCAGCAACGGGCGGTTGCAGCAGACTGGATACGCAAACCAACAGCAGCAAGCAACCTAGAAAGTGACACTTCATTGTCGTTAACCTCGACTCTCACGGATGGATTGGAAAAGATTGATGGAATGGTGTATCCACGAGTGGATAGTGCTCAAAAAGTATGAAGGCATCACGTCAACTGATGCTGAAGTGGACTAAGAATCCCTCAACGGCTGGCACCCCGAACCATGACACCGCATTTTGTTCAGGAGCAGCCCGGCACGCAACACACCGAACACCGCACAACATTGCAGACTGCACAAAAAAAGGGGCGGCGTCGTACCGACGCGCCCCGTCTTTCGATCGCAACTGCGATTGGTACCAAGGATTAGCCCTCTGTCACCTCAGCCTCACGGGTCTTCGCCATTTCCGTCGCTTGAGTTTCGAACTTCTTTGTCAGCTCCTGTACATCATCCTTGATCTTATCGCGATCATCCTCGCTGATCTCCTTGGACTTTTCCTCGGCATCAGCAGCTTTGTTAGCATCTCTACGAATATTTCGCACGGAGATTTTCGCTTCCTCTGCGAGTTCTTTCACACGCGAGACCATTTTCTTTCGCACCTCAGTGGACAGAGCGGGCACATTCAGCCGAATGATTCGTCCATCATTTTGGGGATTCAACCCAAGATCACCAGCCACAATCGCCTTTTCGATCTCCTTGATCGTACCCGCATCGTAGGGCCGAATGACTATCTGCTGTGGCTCCGGAGTTCCTACAGAAGCAAGTTGTTTAAGAGGCTGCATCGAGCCATAAACTTCAACCCTGATTGAGTCCACAAGTCCGGGAGTTGCTCGTCCGGTCCGGATTCCAGAGAGGCTGTCACCGAGGTGTGCAATGGCTTTTTCCATTCGCTCTTCGGCATCCATCAAGATTTCATCGGCAGGCATATTTGCGTCCTTGGGGTAAAGACCTAGTGATAATTTTAAGATTTTCAGTTGTTTGAGGGTGAAAGGCAAGCTGGCCAGTTCATGGAGCAGTGGGGCCAATCCAGGTACCGACATTGTCTCCCGAAACAGCTTTTACGATATTTCCGTCTTTCTTGAAATTGAAAACAAGAATCGGTTTATCATGTTCCTGACAAAGCGCGATTGCAGTTGCGTCCATCACCTTCAAGTTCTTGCTAACCACCTCTGTGTAGTTGAGCGACTCGTACAACACGGCATGCGGATTTTTTTCTGGATCGTCGCTGTACACACCATCCACACGGGTAGCTTTAAGCACCACATCAGCTTCGAGTTCCAGTGCCCGTTGGGCTGCCGCTGTGTCGGTGGTAACAAACGGGTTACCGATTCCACCGGACAGGATTACGATTCGCCCCTTTTCCAGATGCCGAATCGCTCTGCGGCGTATGAATGACTCCGCGATTTTATCCATCGGGATAGCCGACATCACTCGAGACTGAAGTCCATGGGACTCGATCGCATCTTGCATGGCCAGTGAATTGACCGTCGTCGCCAGCATTCCCATGTAGTGCGCGGTAGCTTCCTGCACCAAGGCGTTGGTACCGGAAAACTGCGCGCCACGCAAAATGTTGCCACCACCGATGACGATCGCAATCTGGCAGCCTGAATCGTGCGCTTGCCGAATCTGTCGCGCAATTTCTCCTGCTTCC
>JAPOKD010000992.1 GCA_029977825.1 Planctomycetota bacterium
GAGTCTGGCCGACATCTATTTTCGGCAGGGCAAGGATTCCCATGCACTGGCAATCGTTGAGACGCTGGCGGTGGGCAAGGATGCTGATCCATACGCAATGGTCATGCACGCACGGCTTTTGCAGCGGATGGGTGATATCAGGGCTGCCGTTTCTACCTATCGCGAGGCGGTGGAGCGTGATGAAGATGTTGCTGACAGTGATCTGGCGAGCTTGTTGGGAATAGAGAACTTCGGCGATGAGGACACTGGTGGTATCCCCGATTTTCGCGAGGCAATGGCTGAGTTTGCTCATCATGCCGAAGAGCAGGACGTGTCAGCGAGTGTGCCTAGTGAACGGCCTGAACAGGGTTTTGATTCCGTGGGGGGGATGGAAAGTGTCAAGGATGAGATACGGGTCAAGATTATTTATCCACTGCAGCATGCCGACATGTATGCGGCTTATGGGAAAAAGGTCGGGGGTGGAATTCTTCTTTATGGTCCGCCAGGCTGTGGCAAGACGCATCTTGCTCGGGCGACAGCCGGAGAGGTCAGCTCTACATTTATCTCGGTCGGCATCAGCGATGTTCTGTCAATGTGGCTCGGCAGCAGTGAGAAGAACCTCAGTGCGGTATTCCAACACGCGAGGGACAATACACCCTGTGTCCTTTTCTTTGATGAAGTAGACGCCTTGGGTGCAAGTCGAACCGACATGAAGCGAACTTCTGGGCGACATTTGATCAACCAGTTTCTTTCCGAGTTGGATGGGGTCGACGCTGACAACGAGGGGGTTCTGTGTTTGGCTGCAACGAATACGCCGTGGCATCTGGATACCGCATTTCGACGTCCAGGACGCTTTGATCGGGTGATTTTTGTGCCTCCACCGGACGAGCAAGCGCGTCAGGAAATCCTCGATTTACAGCTCAAAGGAAAGCCGACTGACGAGGTGGATACGCGGAAGATTGCTTCCAAAACGGCTGACTACTCGGGTGCGGACTTGAAAGCTGTGGTTGAGAGAGCAGTTGAAGTGAAGTTGCATGAGGCCGTAAAGCTCGGCATGCCCAAGCCGATCAGCACTAAAGATCTTCTGAAGGCTGCGAAGCAGGTCAAACCAACAACACGCGAATGGTTTTCGGCTGCACGAAATCATGCTCTGTATGCCAATGAAGGCGGTCTGTATGACGATATACTCGAGTACCTCAAGATCAAACGATGAGTAACAGGTATGATCGTTCGCAGTTGTTGCTCGCGCAGCGTCGGTATGATTTGGCCGAGCGCGAGTTGCGAGGCCTGCTGGCGGATGATCCAAATGACGGGGTGTCGCTGGCTTTGTTGGCAATGTGCATCCTGCACGATGATGAAAGAAAAACTGAAGCGACGGAAACCGCTCAGCGTGCTGTCGCCGTCGCACCAGACGAATCACTGTCTCATTATGCGTTGTCAACGTGCTTCTTGCAGCGAAACCGATTCGACGAGGCGGAAGCAGCGATCCAGACTTCGTTGAATCTGGATCCCTATGATGCTGATGCATTTGCAGTCTTGGCGCGGACGCTGTTTGGTCGTAAACGCTACGAAGACGCCTTGGCCACGCTGGATCAAGGTCTGGCCATCGACCCAGAGCACGGTGATTGCAGTAACTTGAGAGCGATTACGCTGGAACGATTAGGACGCGATTTTGAGGCTGTTGAAGCGTCTACCGACCGGTTGAGGCAGAACCCGCAGGACCCCATGGCCCATGCTTCACATGGCTACACGCTGTTGCAGTCAGGAAACTACAAGGAAGCACAAGTGGCTTTTCGTGAAGCGCTCCGGTTGGATCCCGAAAATGACATGGCGCGAGTTGGATTGATCAACGCACTCAATAACCGGAGCTTTTTATTCCGGATGGTGCACAGGTTCTACGTGATGCTCAGTCGCATTAATGGCAAGTCAGCGTTTCTGCTGATCTTTGGGGCATGGGTGCTCATGCAGGTTCTGTCGCAGGTGGCAGAAAGTTACCCGATCGTGCAACCC
>JAPOKD010000194.1 GCA_029977825.1 Planctomycetota bacterium
ACTCATTATCAACCACTGTCAGTTCGAAGGTCTGCGAACGTTGGCCCGCAGGAATCGTCACACTCGACGGAAAGTCCAGTTGACCGGCGAGGTCTGATTCCAGAGATACCACCAATGGAAAACTGAGATCGCCACTGTTGCGATGCACCAAGCCACCAAGTGAACCCGAATCCTCATCAACAGAATCAGATGACAGCGACAACGTCAGTGTTGCCGCATCATCGTCTTCTATCAAAATCGTGTGTTGCGAAAACGTGTAGCCTTCAGCCAGTGCTGTGAATGTTACTGGCCTGGCATTATCAGAGACTGAATCATCGATGATTTCCCAACTTACATCCACTGCTGACTCACCTGCCGGGATGAGCACCGTTGGCTGAATCACAGCTTCAGAATGATCTGAAGTGAACAACTGCACGACGAGGTCTTCAGTTTGATCAGGTGCGTTCCGCGTTACCGTCAGTACAGGTTGCTCTTGAACGCTCTGAAACTTCACGTTGTCCAAGGCAAAATAAGCGGGCGTATTCATGCCATATTGCCCGATGTCCGAGGACATCAATGAAAACGTCAACGCGGTCGCATCACCAAGGGATGACACGTCAACACTGGTCCAAGCGTCGACGATGTAATCTGATTCCTGATCATCAAACCGGAAGTCGGCGAGCATGAACTCAACAGTTCCAATCGAAACATCATCAGCGTCGAGACCTTCGATGGTAAGAGCAAAGAAATCAGGATCATTCCCCGATGGACCACCAAACTTCTTTGCACCAAATGAATCACCCTCATACATGGACAATGCAGCATACGTTGTATTCGTGATATCCAGGGTACTGAACCGGCCAGTGTTCGCCGGATTTCGCGTGATTCGCGGAACCACAAATCCCGGGTAGGCATTGCCCACCAGATAAGTGTCAGAAGCAAGCGCACCCGAACCGCTAAAACTGCTGTACTGATTCAAGTAGCCGCTTGTTGTCACATCTGTCGTGTTCGAATAGGCCCACCCACTCCAACTACCATAAGTGGGATTGAAGTCGTTATTGAAGACCAAGCCCCCCGCTGAGAACTGACCAGCACCATCGGATCCGTTGTACGCAGACTCCGGTGGCAGACGCCGCCCCAACAATTCAAAACCCTCGGTTGGCTTTGAATCCTGCTCTGAATAACTTGAACCAGAGAATGTAAAGTCCAGTTTTGGCGTGTCGTTATCAACAACAAACAGTGTGGTCTTGCCATCCTCGTAACCAGTAGCTTTCGCCGTAAGCTGCACAGTGACATCGAGATGGTCAATGTCATCTTCTGGGGCAGCAATATCAAAAGAAACAGTCGTCTGCCCAGCTGGCATTACAACCGTGGAAGCAAAACTCAATCTTCCCTCGATTGATGCACTCAATTGAATCGCCAAGGGTGTCTCAGGAGCAGCATCATTTCGCACCAGTGTTCCGCTGATGACACTACCTTCATCTATCTGATTCACAGGCAAATCGATCGAAATACGAAACGGATCATCATCCAGAATTTGCAAGCTCTTTTCTGTGGCTGTGTAACCCTCTGCTGAGACACGAATATTTACCTCACGGTCACCGTCTGCGTCAGAATTGTCGATCACCCCAATTGGAAAATCAACGTGATTGACGCCTGCAGGGATAGTGACACTGGTTGGTAGAACTGCCTGCGATGCATCGACAGGCTCGATTGTGAATTCGATTGGTTCCGTTGAATCACTGCCGGCTCGGCTCAACCGCGCCATGGTTGCGTTCGCCCCATTGCTCTCCTGCACGGACTCATACTGAAGATCCAACGCCACTTCAGGAGTCAACATCACGATATCATCGACAGCAAAGTAGCTTGGCGTGTTCATGCCAAAACCACCGACATCGGAGGAACTTAGCGAGAAGGACAGGCTTCTCGCTGTGGAAACGGGCCCTAAATCAACCGCAACCCAATCCTCGAGGATGTAGTCCCGCGAGTTGTCAGCAAACCGATAATCCGCAAGTGCAACATCAACATTCCCGACAGGCTGCCCAGAAGCATCCAGCCCCTCGATCCTCAGAATGAAATAATCAGGGTCATTCCCTGAATCACCACCGAACTTTTTCGCAAACGAATCGCCCAGCAACATCGACAAGGCTGCGTAGGTAGTATTGGTTACGGACAGTGACCCAAAAGATCGCAGATCGTCGGCAGGACGCGTGATCAATGGCGCGTCATAAAAATTTCCCTGCGAAGCAAAACCGACTCCAAACGTAGCTGAATCATCAGCCCCATCACCGGGGTAGGAACTGAATTGATTCAGATATCCTGCCGTAGTGGTGTCTGTCATGTTCGAATATGCCCACTGATTCCATGAGTCAAAGTCTGTCGAGTAGGCATTGTTGAAGGTCAATAATTCTGACTGAAATTGCCCTAGCACGACAACATCTTCATAAGGTCCAGTGACGATGGTGCCATCGGGGTCCGGGCCATTAAAGAATGACTCCGGGTCCAACCCAGACCCCAAGTCTTCAAATCCGACAACATCGCTTGAGTATTCGAACTGGTTCAGAACCCCAACTCCGTCTAGATCAAACCCTGCGCTGCCTACTGTTGGACTGGGATCATAAATCACGTCACCACTGGTATCCAACGCCGACCCGTCACCCACAATGTCGACCACGCGTACGTGCGTGACAGCAGCAGTATTCAGAAGCGGACTTGTGCCCTGCAGTTCGTCCAAATCAAATGGTGTTCCGTAACCGCGACGATATTTACCTGCAAGGTTTTGGACATTGGTGGGATCCACATCACCGAACGCGCCAACTGGCGATGGTGTCAGCGAATCGTTTTCAAAGCGAAAGAAATTTTCGCCATCGGATGATACTTCGATATAAGCAAGCTCAAGGAAAGTATCGCTGAAACTATTCTCAAAAACGGCAAAATCACTTCCAAATCCATTCCGTATGGGCGTTGAAAAAACCAACGTTATCTGGCCGTTACGTCCCAAAGTAACTGCGTCAGCGATTGTTCCTTCAGCTTGACCAATTGCGTTCTCAGGCACTTGAAAGTCGATGTCTACAGCGGAACCAGGCTGATAGTTTTCGTAACCGCTTGCCCAACCAATGATGGCCGCATCATCGTGGGCAATCGCAGTCGAACCCACTTGACCCGCCGCGGGCGCGTAAGGGCCTGCTAAAAGCCTGCGATCCTCCAATTGCTCCGTTAGCATTTTCCGTTTTCTTTTCATGCTCACCACGCTACGCCCACGACTTCTCGTCAAGATCATTTCGATACCACTCATCTCATCTGTCCAAATCAGCAATTTTCTCGTTTCCATTCCTCGTGCAGATGGAGGCCAGTAGTTCAAGCTCCATACTCTCATTCATGAACACAACCGACCCGTCTGCAAACAGACCGTTCGCCCCTTGGGGATGCATGCTTCGAATATCATTTTCAAAGCTGGGAGCGCGATTGATCGGAAACGCCTGATCAAACAGATTCCACGCATTGATCCACTGACCATCACGAAAGTTGGCATCCTCAGAAATCATCAAGGTCCTGGTCAATCCATCTGTGACATCCCGAAAGCGAATCGCCTGATCATGAATTAACACACCTCGTGGTGGGTAGTTCGTGGTGAGGATCCTCTCACCATAGATACCGCCATAATCTGTGGCCCCCTTGCCTCGATTCAGTACCTGGGCTCGAGCAGTACTGGGACACATGTAGGCCTCGATCGGTGTTGCTGCCACATCGCGGTTGACAGGATGATCAAACGCATAGTTGAAGTTGATTTTTGAATACACAGCGGACTGCTCCAGAAACGGCAAGACCATGGCGGACCACGCGATCTGCTTGCCACCCGGTGTTTCTGGCCGCACTTCTATTCCGCCTGGAGGCAATTTCCGAAACGCGGCGTGATAGTTGTGCATCGCAATGCCGATTTGGTGCAGATTATTCTGACACTGCATCCTGCGCGCAGTCTCCCGGACCGCCTGAACAGCAGGCAGTAAAAGACCAACCAACAGCCCAATGATCGCAATGACAACAAGTAATTCGACAAGCGTGAAACCCTGTCGCGATACCCGATCGGGTTGCTGCAAACAGTGCATGTCCGCCCCCATTGCGCAAACACAATCCCCAACAACCCACCGAGCAATTGAAAGAGGACGCTGACAAATCGAAACCAAGCCTACGCAGCAGACGCCACACGTTGCCCTCATGACAACTCAGCTCCCGGCACGGACCTCACCCTAGAAAGTCACGTCGCGCCCAGAGTGTGGTAGGTCTTCTGACTCCCGATGCGTCCATTGCATGCCTTCTCGTGATTCACTTGACGCCGCTATAACGCGGCACAAAGCTGCTCAACAATGGCTGAAAGATAATGCAATATCTGACGAAGCAAGTTCTTCATCACATCGATTACAGCGGCCGGGCCGTCCCGGAATTTCACCGGAGTTCCCTGTACATGTGCGTGCAAATGCAAAGCACATCACCACAATCTGTTTGGCTGGAAAGCGTAGCTACCGTACCTTGCCGTGTCAAACACCAGAACTGACTTTAGGGAGCTGCTTTTCTGGATCAAGATGGCCGCAAGTGGATTCGCACGCCACAATCTGCGTTTGGTCAGCGCAAAACCGGCAATTGAGAAAATTCACTGCAACGCACTAGAATGTTTGCTCGGCCCATCTCTGAATTTCCCAATGCGAACAATTCGCCCCGCCATGCAAAATCGTTGTCAGATCGTGCTGCCAGCCCGCCTCGCTTCATCCCGATTGCCGGAGAAACTACTACGTAAAGCGGGTGGTAAGACCATACTCCATCATACCTACGAAGCCGCCTCACGCTCCTCATTTGGTGCCAAAATTGTCGTTGCTGTAGATGACCCAAGACTCGCAGAGGAAGTCGATTCGTTTGGCGGCCAGTGGGTAATGACGAGTGCGAATTGCGCCAGTGGCACGGATCGGCTCGCCGAGGTTGCAGAGACACTCCCCAACACGGATGTATTTATCAACGTTCAGGCTGACGAACCGGAAATCGATCCCGCATCGATTGATCTTGTTGCACGCACCTTGATGGAAACTCCTGACGCAGACATCGCAACGGCCGGAACTCCCATTCGTGACAGGCAACAACTTGAAGATCCAGCGTGTGTCAAGATTCTGATGTCCGAAAGAGAAGGGCAGGGTAGGGCAGTGTACTTCAGTCGCGCGGCAATCCCATTCGTTCGGGAAGGTGCACAGGAAACACACTTCAAAGCTGAACCGCCCACCTTCTGGCATCACATTGGACTGTACGCATACCGACGCCAATTCCTTCAATGGTTTGCATCACAACCACCAAGTCGCCTGGAGCAACTTGAAAAACTGGAACAGCTTCGAGCAATCGAAGCTGGAAAACAGATCGTAGTAGCCCGTGTTGATTCTGCGACGCCTGGGATCGATACGTTGAAGGACTTCGAACGTTTTGAGAACAAACTTGCAAACTGAAAGGGATTGGCCTGAAAACCGACCTGCGAATTCAAACAACTGAATTCAGGCCCGTTCAGCTGCAAACCAACATTTGGCGGTATCAACTCGGTAAGGCAACATGCTGAATGTTCATGATTGCTTAAAAACAGGAACTGGATCAAAAGATCCGCCCAAGACGTAAGAGTCGTCGCACTTGAGCCATTGCCGAAGGATTGCTGCATAAACCTGCCGAAAGTCGATACCATGTTTCAAATCACCGTTTTGCAAATCATCCAGACGCGGAAGTTCACCCACTAGCCCGGCCTTTACTCCATTACCGGCGAGCAAGACCGGACCTGCGGCTCCATGATCGGTACCATCACTTGCATTCTCAGCAACCCGACGCCCGAATTCACTAAAACACATGACTAATAGCCGGTCGCCATTGCCTTGATCATTTACATCGCGAACGAGCGTTCTCACCGCATCACTGACTGATCGCAATAACACCGCATGGGCTTCCGGTTGATTCGCATGCGTGTCGAAACCATCGATTCGTACATAATAAATACGTGTATCCAATCCTGAAGCGATCAGCTTGGCGATGGTTTCAAGTTCGCGTCCCAAAGCTGTCTCGGGGTAGGGCTCTGAAGGCTTGTACTGCATACCCGCAGACTCCATCCGCTCACTTGCGTCTATGGCATCACGCGAACTGGCCTGAACGAACCCAAGCAGATCAGATGCACCTGCCCGACTCTGACTGGACAGCGATCGAATTGCATCACGCAGGTCGGGTGACTCCTTTGTTCTCAGTCGGAATTGCTCAAGTGACTGTATCGACGGCACTCGTACATCCCGAGACATCAGTGCAAAAGGTTGCTGCATCTTCCCAAGATGCAGTGCTGGAGGATCTGAGAGATTCTGGAAGTCAGCGGACTCCAGGTATCGTCCAATCCAACCAGTTTTCCGTGTTTCAGTTTTTCTCCGGCATGTATGCCAGATGTCCATGGACTCAAAATGCGAGCGATTTGGATTTGCGTACCCAACTCCCTGCACAATTGCCAACATGTCGTTTTCCAGCAAGTCGGCCATGCCACGCAAGGCGGGGTGCAACCCGATATCGTCGTTGACAGACAGCGTATCGGCGGCACGGATTGCCAAATTCGGGCGTGCGTTTCTGTAAAGCCCGTCATCTACAGGGACAACCGTATTGAGTCCGTCATTTCCGCCAGCCATTTCAACGACTACCAGAATTTTCTGTTCTTTCGATAGTGACGCAGCGTCACACAAAACACCCGGAGCCAACGCTCCGAATGTCAAAATGGATGCTCCCTGCCCGGTGTGACCAAACAACCTGCGACGAGTGAGTGTCTTTTCAGTCAATCGAGAACAAAATTCAAAATCCATCTTCAGGCAACATGAAATTCGGGGAGGGTACAAAATGCGTGGACAGCAAGCTTCAGCCGATTTCCGTCATCACTTGCAGCAATCAAGGCTTTGACTCGTTCTATTGCCGGTCGTGGAATGGGTACCGCGAACAGCGAAGTCTCGAGGAATTCCGCGATGTCGTCGACAGAATCGACCCCATTCGCTTCAAAGTAAGCGTTCAAGGTCTGCTTTCCAAAGCGAGTCTTGCTCCCATTCAACATCCGATGAATCAAATTTGCGCGGCCCAACAAAGTGGACGAATTGATCCAGGTCCGTCCCCCATCCCAACCTTTTACACTTGGGGGTTGGTAGAGCCCCTGACCCAGCTGATACATGTCGTCCGCAAGCTGTAAAAAATCGGTCGTGCCTTCGAATGCACGCAAAAACCCAACACCAAGTTCTGTTGGTGAGCGAACCTTGCGGGCACGAGCTAAGGAAGAAAAGAACAGATTGCTGCCAAGGATTCTCTTCAGAGTTGGCCCAACATTCATCTGGTCATCCTTCAACTGCCTGACCAGAGGCACCAGCAGCTCATCTGCTGGCTCGGGTTCATCCATGACAAAAAACCTGAATAGCTTTCGAGCAAGAAAACGAGGAGCTGCAGGATGCTCCGTCACGACCCGAATCGCCTCCTCACCAGACTCAATCCCACCAACACCCAGCACTGTTTTCAGACCTGCATCATGCTGATAGCGATTAAAGCGATATCGAGCACGTTTGATCTCCCATCCGGTAAAACACCGTGCCAGTTCCTGAACATCCTGCTCTGAATACATACCTTCGCCAAGGCAAAACAACTCCATGATTTCGCGAGCATAATTTTCGTTGGGATGAGACTTTCGATTCGTTGCCGAATCGAGGTAAAGCAGCATTGCAGGATCTTTGGAGATTTCCCGCGTCAGCTTTTGAAAATTGCCCAAGGCGTGTTTTCTAAACAAATCATTTTGGGTCTGCATCAATCGGATATCGGCCACTTTTTCATCGCTGGTCGCGAAGTGCCCGTGCCAAAAGAGTGTCATTTTCTCCTTCATGGGAGTGGGCGTATGAAGCATGCGATAAACCCACTGCGCTGCCAATTGACGAACGTTGCCAGTAGCAATGGCCGCGCGAAGCAATGCCTTCATCTGTTGCTGGAATACCTCAGATTCCTCGGCATTGAATAGGGATCCAACCACCTCCGCGGGTGCATGCTCAACGGACTCCAGCAATTGCATCCTGGGAGCACCAAAACCACCTCGACGAAAAAGATGCGCTACCGCATTCACATTCCAGGGAGCATTCTCTGAAGGCTGATACGCTGCCCAAGCCCACTCGGGATTTACATCCATCAAATTCATGGCTTGAAACGAACCTCCAAAGTGGCGTTCAGTTCCTTCTTGTCTTGTCCCAGCTCAAACGAGGTTTCTTCGAAACACCCAACAACATCAAGCAACAGGTCAATTAGTGAGGTCGCTTCCTCACGACTGTTCCCATCCTCCAACATTCTCTGAGCGATCAATTGTTCACGATTGTCATGCAGCACTTTCTGCAAGCCCTCTGCAAAAAGAGTTGCATCAGTGTTGTTGTTGCCATGCCTGTTCTGGGCCCCTGCCTCAACCACCAGCTGTCGAGCCAACGAGTCGCAACTTGAAATCACGAATTGTCTACCGTGGAACGCTATCGACGGGGAAAAATTGAATATCAGTTCAGCATCGTAAGCCTCAAGATCTTCTTGTTCTGGCACATAAG
>JAPOKD010000341.1 GCA_029977825.1 Planctomycetota bacterium
ATCACCTTCAATCCGAAGGAGATGTCGGACAACTTGCGGGACAGTGGGACATTTATCCCCGGGTATCGTCCAGGTAAGCGAACGACTGACTATCTGGAAAAAGTGATGGTGCGAATCACTTACGTGGGAGCAGCATTCCTGTCGATTGTCGCGATCGTGCCAACCATCGTTTATGGGTCACTGGGAGTTCCTTACTCCATCGCCGGGTTCTATGGTGGAACTGGATTGCTGATTGCTGTCAGTGTTGCTTTTGACTTGGTTCAGAAGATTGATAGTCACTTGGTGATGCGGAATTATCGTGGCTTGCTGGAAGGTGCTGGCGGCGGCGTTTCACCCGTTGTGTAAGTGATGTTTGCTGCAGCGGTATGATCTGTTCAGTATGATCTGTTCAAGTGTCATCCCACGCAGCTTGTGGGGGCCGACCGAGTTCAGGTCGGAAAAAACAATGTGTTGGGCGTGTCATCCCGAAATCTCGCTGAAGTAAGCTGAATTCAGGTTGTTGCCCAACAACGTGTGGCGATTGAAGGATCGCTGGAGCTGGTGACAGGCTTGGAACACCAGTCGGCCGGCAGAGTCTTTGTTGTCCATCGACAGCTTTTCATTAGGGTTGTTAGCAATGTGGATTGTGTTCATCGGACCTCCGGGAGCGGGCAAGGGAACGCAATGCAGCAAGCTGGTGAAGTCTTTGGAGGTTCCTCACCTTTCCACCGGTGACATGCTACGCGATACGGAGCGAGACTCTCCTCTTGGGAAAGTGGTCGCCAGTTACATCGATGTCGGGCGTTTGGCACCCGACTACCTCGTCATGCCTATCGTGACAAAACGCCTTTCAGAGTCCGACTGCCAATCAGGGTGTCTCTTTGACGGGTTTCCAAGAACGGTTCATCAGGCTGAGTCATTGGATGATTATCTCGCTCAACGCCAATCGCGGATTGACGCGGTGTTGCATCTGCATGTCGATGCTGAGGTTCTGTTGGACAGGCTCTTGAAGCGAGCTGAACTTCAGAACCGGAAAGATGATAACAGGGAAACCATTTCAGCTCGCCTTGAGGTGTATCGCACGCAGACGGCTCCTGTCCTTCAGCACTATCGAGGGCAGGGGAATGTCATCGAGATTGATGGCGATCAGTCTGCGGATCAGGTGTTTGACGACATTTTGGCGGGGCTGGAATCACGAAAGTAGTTCAGACACTCGCCACAATTGTGGATTGGGCCGTACAATATAGGCATCAGGGTGAGCCGCATCCTGATGGAGTGGTGCTGTCTGCCGAGTTAGCCATGGAGCTATCCCTTCCCTCATCAGGTTTTGCTGTGGTTCAAAAACAAATTGTCCTCCTGTACAAGCCAGTTACCTTGCTGTTGGTGTTTTTGACAGTTTCCGGGCTGCAAGTGCCCGAGTCTGTCTATTCGCAGTTCCCGCTACAGAATGGCGCGATCCCGTCGGCCCGTTTTGTATCCTTGCCCCGCACGTTGCAGAAGCGGATCAGAGAGGCAGAGGAAGCAATTGAGGACTCGAGATACAACGAGGCGGTGATCAGTTTGGGTGATCTGCTTGCTCGAGTAAGCGACGAAGCGGATGAAGACGATTTGCTGAGCCAGGATTTCTTTCTTGATGCAGGCGAATCGCAGGTTGTAGGAACCCCGCTTAATCAGAGCTACAAGAATAAAGTTCGTGACATGATTGGTGGTCTGCCCGCAGCAGCCATGGAAACCTACGAACTGCGTTATGGACCCGCTGCAAGTAAAATGCTGGAACAGGCCGCGTCCACAAGAGATTGGGGTAGAGTACGTGAGGTGCGACGCAGGTACTTTCATACCCAGGCTGGGTATGATGCTTCCTGGTTGCTTGCACAACACGAGATGTTGCAAGGACATCCCATTGCGGCTTCAGTGTTGCTGGACGACATCGTTATCGTTCCACGAGCGGTCAACCGACTTGGCAAAGAAGTTCTGGTGTTGCATGCGGCTGCCTGCAAATTGGCGAAGCGCAAGTTGCCCGCTGCCATGTCGGGTACGTCAGGAAACGTCACCATCGATGGCGTTGAGCAGCAAGGGCCAGAGGATGGCGAACTGGGGGATTGGATCGAAAAGTTTTATGGTTCCACTGAAAAGCTCGCCAAAGGCCAACTGGGCGAATATCGCATCTTCAATGCAAGCGAAAATCGAAATGGTGCCAGCTCTGGTCAAATGCCATTGAGTAACGTGCGTTGGCAGTTGGATACGACGGTCAGCCCGAAGCAGCAGCGGAGAGTAAGTGAATTGATGCGGGATATGGCGTCCAGCGCCCAAACGCTGCCGCCGAGCTGGGTACCGCTACGAGTTGGTGATCAACTTCTGATGAGGACCACCGAGTATTTGGTAGGAGTTGATTATCGCACGGGCAAGCGGGTTTGGTTGCACCCATGGAGCAAAGCCCCCGAGGAAGATGAAACCAAGGAACTCAACCCCCGGATACCAAATGCCAGCAGTAAAGCGTCTCAATTGACGGAATTCTTGAAGCAACGGGTCTGGAATGACTTGCCTTATGGTCAGGTCACAAGTGACGGTGAGCGTGTTTATGTTCTTGAAGGCCTGAAAAACGTAAATCCGTCGACAAGAAGATTGGGGTTCATGGGGGCTGTTACCAGTGGGAACTCACTGGTTGCATTGGAGTTGGCGTCCGAGGGGATTCTGAAATGGTTTCAGGGTGTCAGAGCTGGCGCGGACTCTCCTCTTGCTGAGGCCTTTTTCCTCGGACCGCCGTTGCCAATTGACGGGCGTTTGTATGTGATGTGTGAATTGGCAGGCGAGATCTACCTGCTTTGTCTTGACCCGGTTACGGGCCGAGAAATCTGGCGTCAGCAATTAGTTGCTAATGAGTTTGGGGCGGTCTCTCGTGATTCAATAAGGCGTGTTGCGGGGGCAATGTTGAGTTATCAGGATGGTGTCCTGATCTGTCCTACGGGCGCTGGTGCCCTGGTTGCGATAAATCTGGGAGATCGCACCTTGAGGTGGGGTGTGAATTACCAGCGTAACGCAGTCCAGACCCGGTTCATGCAACAGACAATGGTCAGCTCGGAGCAGTTGCTAAAGCGTTGGTTTACCGGAACCGCGATTGTTTCAGACCTGTCTGTTCTCGTAACGCCGGTGGAAACGGATCGTCTGTATGGGATGAATCTGTTAACGGGCAGGGCACTGTTCACCAAGAAGACGCGGGTTGACTTGCGATATCTTGCTGGGATCCGCGAAGACAACTTCTTTCTTGTAGGGCCGCAAGAGATGAGGGCCTACAGCTTGTCCGATGGCAGTCAAGTCTGGAGGACTAAGTCAGATGTGTTTGCAAACGGGCAGCAGGTTTCTGGCCAGGGTGTGTTCGGAGATGATAGTTATCTTCTGCCCACGAATACTCAGGAAATCTTACAGATCTCGCTGAAGGATGGAGCCGTGATGGGTCGTCGGGGCACTAATTATGAGTTGGGGAATATGATCGCCGTGGATGGTGAGGTTATCACGCAGGGACCGACAAAGCTAAGTGTGGCGTTCGGAGAGGCAACGCTTGCTCCTCTGGTCGAGCGGATGCTCGAAGAAGATCCCGACAACTTTGATGCTCTTGTCCGAAAGTCAGAGTTGTTATTCCAGTCAGGGAAGGTCAGTGAGGGGTTGGAGTTGCTTGCGAGGGCTCGGCTCGCGCAGCCGGAAAATGATGAGGTACGCGTACTGAGCGTCTTAGGGATGCTGGCAAAATTTCGTGAAAAGGGACGAATGACGCCTCAGCAAGTCGAGGAGCTTGCGAAGTTGATAGATCTGCCTACGCAGCTGGCTGAGTTCAATGCTTTGCAACTTGAAGCAGCGATTGCGGCTGAAGATGACGAGCTGGCGTCACGCCTGTTTTTGGAATTGAGTGGGATGATCACTCGTGAATTCAGATCAGGTGATACGACTGAGGATATCCTGGGGCAACAAGGACGTGTCTGCCTGCTGGATGCTTGGTTGAATGGTCAGTTGCGTGAGTTTCTGGCAGACATTGAGCCTGAAGCCAACAAGTATTTCGAGACTCAGTTGGAGGCTTATCTGAAAGCAACGGCTACGCAAGCAAATTCTGCGCAGGCAACTGAGAGAATGCAGCGTGTTCTGACTCATTTTGATGGGACGGAATCAGCAGAAATATTGAGGGTTGCACTGGACAAGCGTCATCAGCGATCGGGTGAAGCACATCTTCTAGAAATGAATGCACTCGGGCATTTTTCGCCAAATCCAGCAGGGATCAGCCGACTCTCATCGTCGCGTTTGTTGATGTTGGCCAATGCATACGCAGCAGGGAAGATGCCACGCAATGTGCTTGGGGTGATTCGTGAATTGGACTCAAGGTCGGAAGAACTCTCCGAGGAAGATGTAAAAGTTCTGGAAGAAGTCCGCAGCAACGCGGAGCAAGCCATTGTTGAGAAAGTGTGGCCCAAGAATGTGAAATCTACTTGGACTCAAACAGCCAGAAGCCGATACTCCCCGCCGATGCCAAACGAGGTGAGTCTTGATATTCAGGCTGGCGAACAGTTCCGTGGTTTCGCGTTGCTTGAGGCTAGCAACAACTTTCAATGGCGAGGCCCTGACGGAACGGGAAAACCTATCGCACTCTTTGGCAGGTCACTTGTCCGTACAAGCAGTCCGAAACGCGTACGAGCGGTTGTCTCCGGTGGCGTGATGATTGTACAGACAACCACCGAATTGCTTGCCTTGGATCTGGCCAAGCTCAATCAACCAAATTCCGAGTCGATTCTTTGGTCACATAACATTGTAGGTGCTGGCTCTGACAAACTGATTCTGGAAACCACGGCCACTCCGTTTGGCGGTCAGGTGAGCAATTTCAGGATTGAATCCGCTGACATGGATCGCCCTGAGTATCGGGTCGGGGCGGTTCTCGGTGATCGAGTGATTGTGTTGCGAGGGGGGCAGCTCAAGGCCATCGGTCTGCATAGTGGTGAGGATCTTTGGCAGACAAATGCGGCACCCAAGAATGGCTTTGTTCTCAGTGATGGACAGCGCGTTGCTGTTGTTTCCTCGCTAAGCAAAGAAACGGTGTTCTTTGATATCGCTGATGGCCGAGAGTTGGGCAGGACACCATTTGAGTTTGGTGAATTGTGGCGTTCAGCGGGAGAAAACGTCCTGTGTTATCAAAAGACGGATCAGGACAACGTATTCGATGTCAAAGTTGTCAACCCTTTCACCGGAAAGGTGTTACTCAGTCAGGTCGCTCACTCAGGAACAAACCAAGTCGAAGACAGTACCGTACCGACGTTTACGAGTCGGTTCTTCTCTGGGCACTACTTTCTTATGATGAGCCCGGCAGGTGAGACATTTATCTGGGATCTGCGAGATGCTCGCGAACTTGTTCGAACGCAGGTAGAGCCACAGGAAAAACTTGACAAGGTCCGGGTTCTGTCGTTACGCGATCGCGTGATTGTGCTGGCAAGTCATACCATGCCGGCAATTGAGACTGGGAAGCCAAGGACCGAAACCGCCAGAGGAAAAACGCACCACACCGTACATGCTGCATTTGCATTTTCTCTGGCAGATGGCAGCCTGGTCTGGTCGAAAAAGTTTGAGAAGCCATGGGGCTGCACGGTTTCACAGCCATTCATAACACCAGCAATTTTTCTGGCGCGACTCGATGTCACGTATCCTGAGGGAAAGGAAACGACCAAATTGGAGACACTCGCGTTGGACGCGAAGACTGGAAGTGTGCTCGCGACCCCCGAGCCTGTCCCGGTTTCAAATCGCGATACACGGTTCATGCAGACGGGTGTAAGAGTAAACACCGCTGCAGCCAAAATTGCCGCGTCGTTTAATTCCCAATATGCTCTCAACTTGGACTTCACAAGCGACAGTGAAGGCACCCAGGGTGCGGATGCAGAAGGTGAGAAGCCAGAGAAACAGTAGGCTCCGCATCGAAAGTGAGGCTGTTTAGACGACGCCATCGCCGGCTCAACTTGGCGGGCTCTAAGTTGTGCGTGTCCACCTTCTTGTCAAAGTACTTTTTAGCTGAGCGTAAGTCTCGCCACAGTATCGCCGTATTGGCCGTGTGCAGGTGCCACAGCATGGACGCTGCATTAGCGGGGAGGATGGCGGCATCTGAGCTGCCTTCGGCTAACGGCGCCTGGAACCGTTGTTTGCAAGCAATCGAATTGGCTGTTGTAGAAGCCGAGTTTTCTATTCCTTTGTTGACTTCTTCGACATGTTGACCAGACGTGTCCGGCCGGTCGCGATGCTACTACCAGCCTCGGAGATACCACCGCAGGCAATCACTGGTAACCATCACGGAGGAGCAACCCGATGTCAAAGTATTATGTGCAATGTGGACCGATTCGCGCAATTGTCGCTTCAGCCAGTATGGAG
>JAPOKD010000794.1 GCA_029977825.1 Planctomycetota bacterium
CATCTGAACTCTCCATGCGTTGCGCCAACTTGCCGGCGGCCTCCAGATAAACAACGTCATTTAGTGTGATCAATGCTTGCAGCGGTGTATTGGTGCGGATGCGTCGAATCTGGCAAACCTCACCGCTGCCGGCGTCGAACGTGGTCATGGCTGGGTAGGGGCTGGTTCTTTTCAGATAGGTGTATAAGCCACGGCGGTATCGATCGTTGCCTTCCGCATTTTTCCATTTTTCACCGTTGTAGGTTGATTTCCATATTCCTGCCGGTTGGGGAGGCATGACTGAGGGGCCACCCACTTTCTGGACGAGCAGTCCAGATACAGCAAGTGCCTGGTCTCGCACCATTTCAGCGCTCAGGCGGAATCGGGGGGCCCGCGACAATAGCCGATTTCTGGGATCCACTGTCAATGAATGTTCAGTGACCGTTGAGCTTTGCCGGTACGTCCGGGACATGACGATGCTCTTGATCAGATGCTTAAGTGACCAGCCATGCTCGCGAAAATCGACTGCCAGCCAATCCAGTAACTCAGGGTGCGATGGTGCCATTCCCTGTGTTCCAAAATCTTCCTCCGTTTCAACCAGGCCTGTGCCGAAAAGCCTCGCCCAAATGCGGTTCACGGTGACGCGAGCTGTCAGTGGATTTTCAGCTGCCATCAGCCAGTGAGCGACACCGATCCGGTTGGCAGGAGCATCTGCGGGAAAACTGGCGAACGTGGTCAGCACTGATGCTGTGACTTGTTCGCCCTGGTCAAGGAAGTTTCCCCGGTTGTGAATGCGGGTTGTACGCTGGCGTTTTGCATCCAACTCGAGCATGACTGGTGTGCTGGGAATCTGTTTTTTGAAGTTCTGCAATTGGTTTGTTGCTGTTTCCATCGCCTTGATGCGGCGGATGGTCTCCGGAAATACGGTCTCACGAAATACTTTTTCAGGTTCCGGGTTCAGTTCAGCACGCAGCCATTGAATGGGATTTTGGCTGATCGAAAAACGCGATCGCGCCAGCAACAAGCCCTCGCCGTATTGTTGTTCCAGGGTTACTTTCAAAGTGCCACCCGTGATTGGCGATTCAAAATCAAATACCGCCGCTTGCGTTTCTTTGAATTTCGGTGACAGGCCCCAGCCTGACTCCATTTTCCCATCCAGGGCGGATGCAACGTTCCAGCCACGTTGTGAAAAGGTTGCACGCGGGTTTTTCAACTTGATGGTTTTGAATTCGCCGTTCGGCTGCTGCAACTCCAATGTCAACTCTCGGATAGCCACATTCTTGTCTTCCCAGTCCCCTCCACCGATCGCTTGAGGAAAATGGTCAATGCGAAACGATTTGTAAGCTTCGCCAGAGGGCAGGCTTGGCAGGTCAAAACTGATTTGCCATGTGTCTTTTTGTGGTCGCTCTCCACTGGCAATGAGTCGGTGTTGTTCATCCTGTTTCAGTTTCACACCCGATTCGGATGTGAAATTCTTAAGCATGAGTGGTTGCCAGAGTGGGCGTTTTGACAGTGATGCCTTCCACTCCTCAAAGCGATCGGCAAAGTCCGTTGGACGTTGGGATGCCAAATCTGTTGCCTGTTGCAGTTTTGCTGTCAGTTCGGCCAACTTTTCTGCTTGGGCCGAGGTGGGTGTTGCATGAAATGGAGCTTCATTGTCAGCATCTTGTGTTTGATTGAAGTAGGCGAGAAACGAGTAGTAATCTCGAATGCTAATCGGATCATATTTGTGCGAATGGCATTTCGCACAGCCCATTGTCAATCCCATCCATACCTGCAGCGTTGTGTCGACACGATCCTTGACGGCAGCGAATCGAAACTCTTCGTTGTCTGTACCTCCTTCGTCATTGGTCATCGTATTGCGGTGGAATGCCGTCGCTAGAATCTGATCATCTGTGCGGTTTGGTAACAGGTCACCACCTAGTTGTTCGATGGTGAACTGATCAAAAGGCATGTTGCGATTGAAGGCATCAATGACCCAGTCGCGGTAACGCCAGATGTTACGGTGCCGGTCCTTCTCATACCCCTTGGTGTCCGCATAGCGTGCCAGATCCAGCCACATTCTGGCCCAGTGTTCGCCGTAGCTGTCGCTGTCGAGTAGGCGATCGACGAGTGTTTCGAACGGAAGGGGCGATTCGTCACTCAAGAAAGCGGCTGTGAGTTCCGGGGTTGGCGGCAAGCCAGTCAGGTCGAGAGCCGCCCGACGCAGCAGTGTGGCCCGGTCAGCCAGCGGCGATGGTTTGAGGCCAGCCTTTTCCACGCCCGCGAGAATGAAGGAGTCGATGGGGTTGGTGGGCGACTGATCAGTCGTGGTGCCTGGTAGGTCGGCTTTTTGAGGTGCGATGAATGACCAATGCGGTTGATATTCAGCACCCGAATCAATCCATGACTTCAAAATTGAAATCTGTTCGGGTGATAGCTTGTGTCCTGTTTCCGGAGGCGGCATGACCAAATCAGGATCGGTTGCAGTGATTCGTGCCAGTAATTCACTTTGATCTGGTTCGTTGGGAACGATGGCGCCCGAGTCGATCGCGAAAGAACGTTCGTCGAGCCGCAGATCAGCCTCGCGAGCTTCCGCGTCCCGGCCATGGCAGGCAAAACAGTTGTTGGTCAAAATCGCCCGGACGTCACGATTGTATTGAACAGGCGATTCCGCTCCCGTGCTGGTCTCCTTCGCTTCCTCGGCATGCAAGATGCAGCCTGATACCGATGAAAGATGGGCTGCGCCGGCAAACAAAAGTGCTAACACGTATCCGAAACGTGTTTGTGGCTGAAAAAATGAAAAGTTGTAGGATCGAAAGAGCATGAGGACTCAGTTATGGCAAGAATGCACGAACGGAACATTGCATCGCAAGTGATGGCTCAGCGGGCAGTGCAGAGGTAAAGCTTAGTTACTCAGGTTTCCACGGATGAAATTTGTGCTAATGAACTGGGCGATATGTACAAGTAATTCAGACACCGTATCAGGATCCGGAATTTCATCAGGCTAGCGTATTAAGCAAGATTCGATTCGGGCCGTGACTATTGGTGACGTTCATGTCGGTGCATAGCCCGGTAATATTTTGGTTACAAAAACGGATTGCCCATGACGCTCATGGGACCAACGCATCATTTCCGTCAGGCATGTCATGACTTCATCATGAGCGCCAATTAAAACGGTTGAAGTTGGCCCCGCGTTGACTTGCAATTTGTTGTATTCGTGCAACTTGTCAATGAATTCCTTGATCAGATCACGAAAGTTTTCAACGAAGGGATACATGCTGATTTCAACAGTGGTGACCACGGTGGCTCACTTCGCAATTC
>JAPOKD010000575.1 GCA_029977825.1 Planctomycetota bacterium
AGCCACACAAGACGGTTGAATCACGGCCCAACCTCATCGACTTGGGACTCGCCAACCCCATCAACAAGTCGGCTCCTGACGATCCTAACAACAGTCTGCCGCTGCCCACAGCGGAGCGTGCCGAAGTCTCGGATATCAATGTACCATCACAACTGGAGACCCCACAAAAAGATACAAGTCAGCCAGAAACCGCCCAAACCCTCGTTACCGACACTGAGAATAGTGATTCGAGCCAACTCTATTCGCTAAGCAGTAATCCGTTCAGCCAACCACTGCTTGAAAAGTCGGTTGCCACAGAGCCTTTCAGCCACTTCGTAAATTCAAACGAAATTTCACACAAGCATGTGGGTGCGCGAGCAAAGGTCATCATTGTTCCATGCTCCACCGCAGAACTCTTTAAAACAACGTGGGCGATCATGCTTGACCGAGGCCTGACGCTGATCGCTTCACTGCTATTTCTAGTTTCCATGATTGCGGTCGTGCTCGTAATCGGTTCGGTGGCCTATTGGATCTTGAATCTGCTCATTTCAGACTCAGCCATGGTCATTATTTCCAACGTAACACTCATGCTTCTCAGCACGCTGGTCACCATCTCACTTTGCAGAAACGCAATCAGTATTATTCGCAACACATCGGACCTGATGGCAGACTCAGTGTTCACTTTCCGCTCGATAGTGAACACACTCATTCCAGCCAGTCTGATTCTGGCAGTCGCAAGTTTCTATAAATGGCTGCTACTAACCTCTTACAGCATTGACTTGACTGTCACAGTGCTAGTTGGCCTGTGCACGATTGGAACCCTTGGCTGGCTCTGGGTTTCCATCTTCCTGTGCGCGGACTCGCAGTGCTCGGGTTTGAAATCACTGGTGATGGCAGTTCGGATCTCCTACCACAACAAACTAAGCACGCTGGCACTGATTTCAGTCTCTACAGTCTTGATGCTGATGGGGATCGCATCCAAAGGAATCCTACTGATCGTTGCAGTACCGTTCATCCAGCTATTACTGGCAACGTCTTACCTGATGATGACGAATCAACCATTTGCGAATCCCAGATACCAGATCGCAACCGATGAAACGATTTGAATCAAGACATTCACGTGGCGAACGAGCAGGGTAGCATGCCAACGAAACTTGCCAACAAAGTTGCTTAAAAAACGCTGTCACATGTAACAACCACTGATCGTGCCGTCAGCCGATGGCCTTGGCGATAGCGTAGATTTCTTCTGCATCCAGAACTCGGTCGTTGCTCTCAAACAGAGACTGAACGGCTGCTTTGTGGGTTTTCATTTTCAGCCCTCCCACACCGATGGCCCCATAGGCCACGGCATGTCCAAGCGGCTTCGCTTTGTCAGTCACACCAATTCCACCGAGCCCCGCGGGTGGAACGGCATTCAAATCGATTGCCACTTTAAGCTGGCCAAGATTTTGAATGGTATCCTGATCTACCAACTCAACGCCGGCGGCACCGCACCCAATCACAATTCCAGCGTCTGTCAGACTGGATTCCAAAGCCGCCTGGTTGTCGACCGCAAATGGCAGGATGGATGCCTCACCTGTCTTTTCGTTAATCTCCTGACATGCCTGGCTCGCTCTGTCATGCGAACGACTGGCCAGCACGACCGAAGCTCCATCGGCAGCCAACAACTGAGCGACACGACGCCCCACTGGACCGGTGCCTCCCAAAACCACAGCCTTCGCTCCAGCGATCGGAACATGGCGTCCCGCTGCAACCACTGCCGCAGCCGCAGTCGTATTGCACCCGTTAGCATCCAGCATTATCGATACCCTGACCGGTCCGAAAAAAGCATTGCGACAGGCAGTCATCATTTTCTCTGCAACCTCAACGTCGGATCCGCCCACGAAAATTGCCGTGTTTCTGAGATCATCGCCACCACGCGTGAACATGGCACCATGCACCAGTGGCACGACTTCCGAAAGCTGAACCCGCCCATGCCTTAACAGATGGTCGACCCCCGAATCGATGGCCACGACTGAGTCGAAAGAACTGGGCTGCGAGTCGCTATCCAATTGAATGAGAATGCGTTTTGTCATGAGACTCTCGATACAGAAAAAAAAGCTTTCCGGCAGTGGACGCCGGAAAGCTTGATGCAAAAACGTTTATCGTTCGCCGATTGCCTAGAAACCCTTGAAAGGGTGAGCAGCAGAATCTTTCTTGGCTACCATCTCATCGGCAGTCGGTTTTCCACCCATTGCGTTGACGAGAGATTGCTTGACGGCTTCGTAGTTGTAGTTGTAGATCTTCTCATCATCTTCAGCTGCCGGATGAATGAAAACGCCACAAACACAAACAAGATCTTCTGCTTGATCTTTGGGGATGATTCCTTCACCGACTGCGTCAGCGACAGCTTTGGCCACAGCTGCCTGAGCAGGACCAAACATCTGAACGACCTGCTTCATACCCTTAATCGTGACCTTTGTGATCATGACAGTTGATGGCTTGACCGCTACGTTGGGCTCAAGGACAGCCAACAGGTTTGTGTGACCTTCACTTTGAGTGGACAATGCGTTTGCAAACGCAACACCAACGGGTCCGTCTTTGCTGCCGATCATCAAGTCAATGTGTGCGACTTCGTTACCATCACCGACCAGTGCTTCACCAACGTGGAATTGCATGAGGGGACCTAAATTTGAGCGAGTATTGGAATGAGGAAACTGCCAGAAATCACCCGACCACGCCATCGCGGCGATCATCTCAATCGAGTCAATTCATAAGGCGATAAAGGAAACGTTCACTTCCGCCGCTGTCTCTCTGCCACTGCGAACCTGTCGCTGCAAAAATGGCAGGCGAAAAACAAACTTTCCTGCCGAAGAAAGTAGCAAACCACACCGACGATGCAACCACCCGCAGTCCCGAACCGACCCAGCAAACACGGCGAAGCCTCCGCTGGAACGGTCGTATTGATTGGGGCTTCCATACGGTCAGCAGCGCAATCAGCCAAACGGGCCGGCTTTCGAGTTCTGGGAATCGATCATTTTGGTGACGTCGATACCCGCCAAGCGTGCCAGGAGTTCTGGATTCTCAAGGAATTCCAGACGAAGCCAGCACTGATCCGCCGTCTTCAAAAATTTCCGCACTTCGTCGTGGGAGGTCTCAATACTGAACCGGACGCGACTTTGCTGCTGCGACCTGCCACCGAAACCGCCAAGGAAAACCCAACGAAAGAAGCAGACCCCTTCTCGGCACGTGCACTCGAAAAAACCGATTTCGGGCGATGGAATGACCCTCATTGGCTGGAAAAGCTGAGTAAAGAATGCGGCCTGAGCTTCCCGAGCATCTTCCATACGCTGCCCACCAATGCGGAACCTCCTCGATCGCCCGGTAAACGCTGGCTCCTCAAAACCGAAAATTCCTGTGGAGGTTTGGGGGTCCGTTGGCACACACCTTCCTCGCCAAACGCAACGGCAAATTCCGGTCTCGAACCGATTTTGGGTAGCAGCGGTAATCTCAACTCCAAAATCGAGCCCAGTTCCAAAACCACAACGCAAGGCGAAGCCCACAGGACCGGACACGAGATATTTCAGGAATGGGTGCCCGGACGCCCTCACGGTGCCACCCTGATTTGCAATGGTCAGGACTGCAGCCTGCTTGGTGTCTGCCGGTCTCTATTCACCCATCTTGGTGATCTACCCTTCGTTTATCGCGGCTCTTTTGGCCCTGTCAGACTGCCTAGGCACCTCCAACAAAGCCTGCAAAAGTTGGGACTTCGCATCACACGTGAGACCGGGCATCGTGGGCTTTTGAACCTTGACCTGGTAATCAACCGTTCGGGTGAGGCGTTTGCCCTCGAAGTCAATCCAAGATGGAGTGGTTCAAGTGAACTCATTGAAAGGTGGATGCAGGACAGAAAACAGATCGATTCACTCTTTGGGGCGATGTTTGAAGCTTGCAACGGCTTGCCAGTGGCTGGTTTGAATCCGCAAGTTCATCAACCACCAGATTCCGTGCAATCGCCGTGGTCGTCAGGTCCTCAATTCCTGAAGCGAATAATTTTTGCCCGGCAACGCTTCCGCTTTTCACAAGACCTACTCCCGTTCCCAACAAAAGCATGGGAAGACGGCTGTTACCAATCGACTTTTTCGGATCTGCCAGCGGAAGGAACTTGGATTTCCCCCGGTGAACCCATCTGTACCCTGATCTCCCAAATTCCTGAGGCAACTGCGGCAAAGTCGCCGGGTTTGGGCAAAGAAAAAGGCCCCATGCACCAGCATCGGGCCTTCTTACGTCATTTTCATGAGTCAACTCAGACTTGATGGGACAGAAGTAGTCCTGCTTTCGAGAGCACCGCAGCGCCCTACCCAGCACGAACTATTCACCCC
>JAPOKD010000339.1 GCA_029977825.1 Planctomycetota bacterium
AAAATCGGCCTGCGGCCCGCACCATCGACGATCGACGCTGCGGAACTTGCCGCATGGACATCAGCCGCACGTACCATCCTCAACCTGCACGAATGCATTACCAGGGAATAATCATGAACCACTTGAAACACCTGGAAAATCTGGTCAATCGTCGCACCTTCCTGAGCCGGGGTGGAGTCGGCGTCGGGGCGGCGGCGCTCACCGCAATGCTTGCTCGGACCACTGCAGCCCAAACTGAGCAATCTCAGGACAGTCTCGGTGTGGTGAACCCGTTGCATCATGCGCCCAAAGCTAAGCGAGTTATCTATCTCTGCCAAGCTGGAGGCCCATCGCATCTGGAAACATTTGATTACAAGCCAAAACTCACCGAGATGTCCGGCAAACCGATGCCGGAGTCATTCACCAAAGGCCAGCCCATCGCGCAGCTTCAGAACAAAGCACTCAACTGCCTGGGGCCGCAAAGAACTTTTAAGCAGTACGGTGAATCAGGCCAGTGGATCAGTGATGCATTTCCTCACATGAGTAAGATTGCTGACGACATGTGCATCATCAATTCGGCCATGACCGATCAGATTAATCACGATCCGGCGCATACGCTTATCAATACGGGCACGCAGATTTCAGGACGCCCCTCGATGGGCTCCTGGATCACCTATGGGCTCGGCCAGGAGAGCGACAATTTGCCTGGCTTTGTGGTCCTGACATCCGTTGGTGGCGGACAGAACCAGCCGATCGCGGCGAGGCAATGGCATAGCGGATTTCTTCCCAGTCGCTTCCAGGGAGTTCCGTTTCATTCCTCCGGCGATCCCGTGTTGTACGTCAAGCGACCATCGGGGGTCAGCATTGAACAGCAAGCTGATGTGATTGGCGCAATTGGCGACTTGAACAAGCTGCGCGCCGGCATTTCGCATGATCCCGAAATCGCGACCCGAATTGCGCAATACGAACTTGCCGCGAGAATGCAGACAAGTGTGCCTGAACTGATGAATCTCTCAGACGAATCGAAGGCTACGCTTGACTTATATGGCACCGACGGCGCCGACGGCAGCTACGCTTCAAACTGTTTGCTGGCACGACGACTTGCCGAACGCGGGGTTCGGTTCATCCATCTTTATCATCGTGGCTGGGACCATCACGAGAGAGTGAAAGCGGGCGTGGCCAATACTGCCAAACTGGTCGATCAAGGGACGGCGGCCCTGATCACCGATCTCAAGCAGCGTGACATGCTCGACGATACGCTGGTGATTTGGGGCGGCGAGTTTGGCCGCACACCGATGGCCCAGGGAGACGGCCGAGACCACCATATCAAAGGCTTCTCGATGTGGATGGCCGGTGGCGGAATCAAGGGAGGCATGACTTATGGTGCCACTGATGAGTTCGGTTACAACGCCGTGGAAAACCCGTTCCATATCCGCGATCTACATGCCACGATGCTGCACTTGCTGGGCATCGATCATGAACGACTAAGCGTCCGCTTCCAGGGTCTCGATGCACGACTCACAGGTGTTGAACCCGCGCGGGTGATCGACCAAATCATTTCGTAGATAATTCGTTGTATTATGTCTTCGACCTATTTCGAATCCGAACTATTCGCTATCCGAACTTTGATTAACCAATGAAAAAATATTTCTTGTATTTGACTTTCGCCGTTGTGGCCACAACCAATGCTGTCGCGCAAAATCCACTCTCGGTTTCCAAGCCGGAAACGGACAACACAGTCGCGGCCGAACTGAAGTCGTTCACCCTGGCCAACGGCTACCAGGCAAATCTGTTCGCCGACGAGACCGACGGCGTGGCCAACCCGGTTTGCATGTCGTGGGACCCTGCCGGACGGTTGTGGGTGCTCTGCACCTGGGCGTATCCGCAAGCGAAACCTGTCGATAAACCAGACGACAAATTGCTGATCCTCACCGACACCAACGGCGATGGCCGAGCGGACAAGACCACCGTCTTCGCCGACGGGTTGAACATGCCCACTGGTTTCGCGATCGGGCACGGAGGGGCATATATCGGCGAAGGCAATGACATTCTCCATCTGGAAGACACTGATGGCGATGACCAGGCCGACACCCGCCGTGTGCTGCTGACCGGATTCGGCACAGGCGACACGCATCAGAATATCAACTCCTTTACCTGGAGTCCTGGTGGTGAGTTGTTATTCTGTCAGGGCCTGCACGCATTCTCGCGTGTTGAAACGCCATGGGGAATTCGCCGGTTGAACGAGCACGGTTCTTGGCGGTTGCGACCGAGGCGGCTGCAACTTGACGGATTCCGTCGGTCCGGCGGCGACGGTAACCCGTGGGGAATTGCTTTCGGCAACTGGGGCGAGCCATTTGTCAAAGGCAACGGTCAAGGCATCTTCGAGCTTCTCCCCGGCATGGTGAGTACAGAGCGAATCGGCAGCTTTTGGGGCCGCGAAATGTCGATCGGGCAGACGAGGATCAAGTCCATGATCATCGAATTCGCCGAGTCGCCGCATCTGCCCGACGACATTCAAGGCGAGATGCTGATCGCCGGCTACTTTGCCCGCGATGTGAATCGATTTGGCTGGGAGCCGGACGGCGCCGGCCATCGCTTGACGCCAAAGCCCAACCTGATGGCCTCTTCTCACAGCGCGTTTCGCCCGGTCGATATCCGGGTCGGTCCGGACGGAGCGATATACATTGCCGACTGGTTCAACCCGATTATTGGTCACTACCAGGCTTCGTTTCGACATCCGGATCGCGACAAGACGCACGGTCGCATCTGGCGGATTACGGCGAACAACCGTGACTTGGCCAAGGCGCCCGACCTGTCGAAAATGAACGCTGATGAGCTTTGCGAGCAACTCAAATCGGATTGGCGATACGTCCAATATCAAGCCAAACGGCGTCTGGCCGATCTGCCCAAAGAAGAAGCGATTCCAGCGATCACCACGTGGGTCAAAAACCTCGATCAAAACCATGCGAACGTTGAACACCACCTGTACGAAGCGATCGGCGTTTTTGAATCACACGAGGTCGTTAACCGACCGTTGTTGGAACGTTTGCTGGTTGCCAAAGACCACCGTGCCCGCGCGTACGCAACGCGTGTCGCCGGTCGTTGGCACGATCGTCTGGAATCACCGCTTGACTTGCTCAACCAGAGTGTTGTTGATGAGAATCCGCGAGTCCGACTGGAGGCAATTGTCGCCTGCAGCGATATTCATTCGGCGGAGTCAATGGCGATCGCTGCAAAAGCGACGGACCACCCGATGGACCGCTTTACAAGCCACGCACTCACGCAAACCGTCCACGCTTTGGCGACACAATGGCAGCCGGCATTAAAACAGGGTCTGCTCAAGTTCGAAAATTCTGCCGGATTGATCTTCGTGCTGCGGGCTTTTGGCGGTGACGATGTTGCTGGACAGGTTCGCGGACTGATTGAGTCACCGGAGATTTCCGACAACGGCCAACGTGAGCTGTTGCAGCTACTCGCCCGAGTTGGTACGGCGAGCGACCTTGACCGTGTCTTTAAACAAGCTTTGCAGGATCCGAAGCTATTCATGTCCCTTCCAGCGATCGCGGAAGGTCGGCGCGTTATTCCAGCAGGTATCGTTGATAAAGAGCTGGCAAAACTTCTCGGGAACAAAAATCAAGGCGTCCGCACATCGGCAGCTCGTCTGGCCGGACTCTGGAAGCAGCCACAACTTATTTCACAATTGAAACTCATTGTTGATGACACGACTGACGAGCAGACTCAATCCGCCGCGATCCTGTCGCTTTCTGAGCTGGTACCTGAGATTGCGGTCAAAGAATTCCAGCCGTTGATCACAACTAGAGTCTCGCCAACGGTTTACCTTGCTGCACTGGAAGCTACCGCGCGACAAGACCTCATAGCGGCGGCAGTTGCAAGCCTTCGACTGCTTCAGGAAGTTCAGAACCCTGAATTGTTTGGGTCCGTGTTGAGTATCATCATGAACCGCGTCGGGGGTGCTCAAGCGCTGGCAACTGCTCTCAACGAAAACGAATTTTCAGCCGACAAAGCCAAATTGATCAGTCGCTGGCTTAGTGCCTCCGGCCACGACGACATTAAATTAGTCAATGCTCTGAAAACGCGAATAGGCATCAACCAGGGCCAGGCCATCACGTACGACCCCGCGCTTGTGCGTTCACTGATAGAAGAAGTTCGTCAATCCGGCGATGCTGCCGCCGGAAAACAGGTCTTTTTATCGTCGCTCACGAACTGCGCGGCTTGCCATCAGATTCACGAAGTGACTCCGCCCACGAATTCTTTTCAGAGCGGCCCGAATCTGACCGCTGTTGCTGCAGGGCTACCCTTGGAATTGATTGTCGAAGCGGTCATCTGGCCGAAACGTCAGATCAAGGAAGGTTACAAAATGTCGACCATTCTGACCGACGACGGCCGAACTCTGTCCGGATACTTGACATCAGAAACTGTCGATAGCGTCAGCCTGCGTGATCTCGCCACCGGAAAAATCCGCGAGATTCCTGCTGTAACTATCGAAGATCGCGTCGATAGGGGAACCGCGATGCCGTCCGGCTTTACAAACTCCCTGACTCGCGAGGAACTTCGTGATCTCATCGCGTGGCTGGCAACGCTTAAATAAAGCGACAATCGACAGGCAAAAATTAATTCAAGTTCTTGAAGCCTTAAATCATAGTGGCTGGCGTGTACTCGCAGCGCAGAACCGTACGGGATGAATCCCCGTTGTCTCCAGACCAACTTTGATCGAGTCTAAAATTGACAGTCGGACTGAGAATTTCTTCCGCAAACAAACCAGCACTATTTTGGATCCTGAGGTCGGAGTTCGTTACCCTCCTGATCCATTGGGTATAGCGCGCCTTCGGCTTGGAGTTGCTTAACCATTTCACGCATCATCCGCCTAAGTACCTGTGGCTGTTGTTCGGCAACGTTTGATTTCTCAAATGGGTCGTCTTTGAGATTGAACAGCTCATACTGTGTCTTGGCGGGGTTCATGCTCGGTAGATAGTGATAGATAACCTTCCACTCCCCGAGACGGAGCACTGTGTAGTAATTGCTGCGGTGGCTGTGAGGGAAATGCATCAGAAACCGCTCTTCGCGGTCGGGATTTCGCTTGCCGCTAAGTTGTTTGGCGAGGTCAGTGCCATCGATCACATGTCCCTTGGGTACCGTAACATCGGCAAGGTTGAGGATCGTAGGGTACAGGTCCATCACACAGCCGAGCTGTTGCTGGATCGCACCCTGAGCGATGGGCAGTTTCTGCTGCCACGGATTGCTGGTGTCCGGTTTGGCCCAGGCGGCGATAAAAGGTGCCCGCATTCCCCCTTCGTAGTGTGTGCCTTTCTTGGCCCGCAACGGGAACGAACTAGTGTGCTCATGAGTCGCACCCAATGGTGCGTCACTGCCATTGTCGCCTAAAAAGATGATCAGCGTGTCCTCGGCAATCCCCTTAGCTTCGAGGTGATCCATAACATCATTGAGACACGTGTCCATGCTTTCCACCAGCGTCGCGTAGGCTTGCGCGGACTTACCCTTGCCCGAATCGGCGTAGTTAGCCGCGTAACGTGGATTGCTGTGGAAGGGCGCATGCAACGCGTAGAGGGCGAGGTCGAGAAAGAACGGCTTGTCGTCCTTTACCGCGTTATCGATTTGCTGTTTGGCCTCGATCGTGAGTGCCTCGGTGAGGAATGTCTCGGAACCGTGATACTTCCCAAGATGCGGAACCGCACGTTTCTTGTTGCCTTTGAGATGTCCGTATCCATCTTCCCCGTAGTAACTGCCAGGTTGCCCCCAGGAACAGCCGGCGATGTTGATATCAAAGCCGAGATTTTCAGGGAACTCCGAAGGCTCATCGTTCGGTCCAAAATGCGCTTTGCCGATGAAGATCGTGCGATAGCCTGCGGTCTTGAGTCGGCCGGGCAAGGTTCGCGTCGCATCCTGAAATCCAGTCCAGTTCCAATCGGGCGGGCCAAACGGCCCCTTGTTGTTACCTTCCGAACGAATCCACTGGGTAACGCCATGGCGAGTCGCGTTCTGTCCGGTGAGAATGGAAGTGCGAGTCGGCGAACAGACACTCATGGCGTAGAAGTTGTTGAGCCGTGTCCCTTGGGCCGCTAATCGTTCCATGCCCGGGGTTCGATAGTAGTCATTGAGCGGATAGCGTTTGGGGTTGCTTTGCTCATCGGTCATAAACGGAACGGAGGTGTCCATCGGCCCCATATCGTCAACGAGGAAGACGATAATATTTGGTTTTTCGTTTGCATGGGCAGTCGACAACACGGCCAAAATTACCGACGGAAATATCAGCGTTAGCCACAAACGCATACTAGGTAATCGAAACATAGGTGACGGCATGGTCAAGCCTTTCAGTGAGCCGTGGATGTTATTACGAGATAAATTTGAAATAAAACGATATGCCTACAATA
>JAPOKD010000352.1 GCA_029977825.1 Planctomycetota bacterium
AAGTCGCCGATTACCTCGATGCAGGTAAGGCTGCCTCATTATACGTGAGCGAATTACTGAAGAAGAAACCCATCGGTGAAGTCCCCACTGCTTGCAAAGACTTACCGGATAGAACTGGCCATACACCAACACGAACGATCAATCCTGAATTCGATGAAACACATCGTGCGCATGTCATTGAAACAGACATCAAAACGCTTAAGCACATCGGTCGTTATCGACTGGAGTCTGTTCTTGGCAAAGGATCCTACGGAGTCGTATACAAAGCTTACGACGGGCAACTTGAACGACATGTTGCGATCAAGGTTCCTCACGCCAGACTGACGAATCATGCCGATCATGTCCAAGCCTATGTTGCTGAAGCCCGTACTGTTGCAAATCTTGAGCACGGTCACATTGTTCCGGTTTACGATGTTGGCGAGAATGATGAAATTCCGTGCTATATCGTGTCGAAATACATCGAAGGGCAGGACCTTGCAAAAAGGTTAAAACTGGGCAGGATTTCTCTGGATGAATCGAGTCGGATCATCGCCTCGATCGCCGACGCTCTCCATTACGCTCACAAGGAAGGTATCGTCCATCGCGATGTAAAACCAGGCAACATAATCATCAGCGCCAACGGTCACGCTTTTCTTGTCGATTTCGGCCTGGCGCTCAACGAGCACGATCTGGGCGAAGGTCCACAGTACGTTGGCAGTCCGGCTTATATGTCCCCGGAACAAGCCCGTGGTGAGGGACACCGCGTCGACGGACGTAGCGACATCTACAGTCTGGGGGCGGTCCTTTACGAGCTGTTGACGGGAAAACGCATTTTCACCGCTGATTCACGCTCTTCTCTTTTGAAAAAAATCGCATCACTGGATGCCAAACCTCTGAGACAGATTGATGAGAACGTTCCTGCAGAACTGGAACGCATTTGCATGAAAGCTGTCGCACGCAGAGCAAGCGACCGATACAGCGCTGCATTTGAATTGGCAGCCGAGCTCCGGCAATTCATTGAGGACCCCAAGCCTCAGCAGGCTTCAACCACTCGCGCCACCTCGGCAAACAGCGTTGGAGAAAAGCATGACCATTCGAAAAGTTCGGCTGGTGACTCAACACCTGCGAGAATTGTTCCCAAAGGCCTACGTGCATTCAACATGCACGATGCAGATTTTTTTCTGGAACTGTTACCCGGTCCACGTGATCGCAATGGCTTACCTGACAATCTTCGCTTCTGGAAACAGAGAATTGAAGAATTGGATCCAGATCAGACATTCACCACCGGTTTAATCTACGGACCATCGGGCTGCGGCAAATCCTCTTTACTGAAAGCGGGTCTTCTACCCCATCTATCCGATCGAATCACCACGGTTCACGTGGACGCAACACCAGATGAGACAGAAGAACGGCTAATCCGTGCCCTGCGCAAACGCTGCCCTGAATTGGATCCATCGCTGGATCTGCCAGATTCACTCGCATTCCTGCGGCGCAGCCGCAGGTTCAGCTCCGATGCAAAACTGCTGATTGTTATCGATCAGTTCGAACAATGGCTGCACGCCATCAACGAAGAGAGAAGCGGTGAACTCGTCGCAGCTCTTCGTCAATGCGACGGAGCACGTGTGCAATGTCTGCTGCTGATCCGTGATGACTTCTGGCTTGCGGTGAGCCGATTCATGCAGGAACTAGAGGTGCCGCTTATCGATGGCAAAAACGTCACGATGGTCGATCTATTCGATCGAACGCATGCATGCCGTGTCCTGACTGCCTTCGGAAAAGCCTTTGATCGCCTTCCCAAAAACCCGCAGGACATGACTGCCGAACAACTCAGTTTCATTGAACAGTCAGTCGATGAACTGGCTGATGATGGCAAGGTGATTTGCGTCCGACTCGCACTGTACGCAGAAATGATGAAATCAAAACCATGGAATCGTGAAACCCTGAACCTGCTTGGTGGCACACGGGGAGTTGGCCTGACTTTCCTGGAAGAAACATTCAGTACATCCTCGGCTTCACCCCAACACCGTTATCATCAAAAAGCATGTCGAGCAGTACTCAAATCGCTCTTGCCAGCATCGGGTATCGATATCAAGGGGGAGATGAAATCCAGACGCGAACTACTGTTGGCGTCTGGTTATAAAAATCGACCGCAAGAGTTCGAAAATCTAATCCGAATTCTTGACAGTGAAGTGAGATTAATCACTCCAACAGATCCCGAAGGTGCTGGTGATGAGGATCAATTCTGGAACGACTCTACTGGCCCAGAGGGGCAATACTATCAGTTAACGCACGACTACCTGGTGCACTCGCTTCGTGAGTGGTTAAACCGCAAGCAGATGGAAACCCGTCGCGGTCGAGCCGAACTCAAATTAGCGGAACGCACAAAAACGTGGCAGGAAAAAAAAGAAAATCGAAACTTGCCCTCAACCATCGAATGGTTGCAAATCCACTTTCTGACTACCGCGAACACAAGGACGAAGGCACAACAGGAATTAGTCCATCGCACAAATCTCGTGCAGGGAAGACAGTGTGCGGTCATCGCCGTTTTATTTTTGAGTTTGCTTTTTGGTGGACAACAATTATTGATTTACACTCAGTGGCAAAACACGCGAATCTCTGTCAACAGTCTTCAGAACGCATCTGGCAACGCCGTCCCATTAGCCTTGGAAAATCTGGAACAGCTGCCTGCGGACCTGGTGGTCACCGAACTGACACACCGTTTCGCTGAAGCTCCGCCGCAACAGAAGTTAAGTTTGGCATACGGGCTGGCAAAATACGATCGAGTGGATCTGGACACACTTTTGACGGGGTTGGTAGATGAATCCACAAAGCCAGAAGAAATGGAAAACATTCTAGCCGCGATCAAGAGCCACAAGACCGAAGCCATGCCAAAGATTCTTTCGCATGCTGCGCAGGCCACCCGCAACTCGAAATGGGGAATCAAAACACGACTTTCAATTGCTGCTATGCATTTTGGCAACACCGAACCGATGGTCGAAATGCTCACCTACAAAGAAGTCACGGACATCAACAAACTCCTGGTGTTGCCGGAGATGATTCAGAGTCTTGAGGCAGAACATGAAGCTTACAAAAAGCAAAACACTGGTGATTTCAGCTCCAAGACACATTTCCGAATGGCCCAGACTCTTGGCTATCTGGACAAACCAGAAGACGCCCTCACCGCTCTTCTCAAGTCTTGCAAAGGCAATCAGCACAAATACAACGCGCAACAACTGGCACTGAAGTGTGTGCTGGAATCACAAACATATGGACAATTCCAACAGAAAAATGATGGCTTGAAATGGTGGCTATTCGAAGACAAGGTGAAGGAGCGTATGCTGCAGTTCAAAACTGCTTCAACGAATACACTCGAACAACTCCGGCAACTGGACGGAGAAAGTTTAACATTTCAAAAATCAAGGATCCTTGTGACCGCGTGGCAAGGGAACCTTGACTCTGCCAAGCGAATGTTGCTCGAACTTCGCGACTCTGACAAGGACAATCCAGATACACAATTTGAAACTGCTCGGCTTGCCTCGCAACTCTGCCGAGCTTGCCAGGCCTACAAATATCCACTTCATTTGAAATGGAGCAAGGAGATATGCCACGACCATCTGAACACTGCCTACATGGAACTCAATTATGTGAATGTGTCATTGATCCAAAACGCACCTGAATTCATTCCCATGTATTCAGATCTGGCATTCAACAAACTTGCCCTCAGAATCCTCCAAAAAGAGTCTTTTCCTGACCAACGAACGACCTTCATTTCACTGTTTCCAGACTGGTGTGGTGACCTGACTGACCTGCCAATTTACTCAGAGGCTTTCCATTCACCACATATCCGATCGGGCTTTTGTCTGGCACTTGGGGGTGTCAACCTCGCCACCCGGAAGATGATGCAAACTTACCAGGACAAACTGAAAACGTGGTACTTGGAGTGCAATGACAGTGGGAGTCACAATGCTGCCCGATGGGCTTTAAGCCAGTGGAATGGACAGGCACCAAAGATCATCGAGACAACATCAAAGCCTGCCGAAGAAAGACAATGGTGGCATACACCGATCGGACTGAGTTTTGTCCAGATTTCCCCCGGCAGCCAATATGTTGCAGAACAGGGAAAAATGATTCCCTTTTCGATCGAACAACCTTACTGGATCAGTGACAGCGAAATAAGCGCCGGTCTATTTCAACAATTCTTGGATGACGACTCGTATGGTGGTGAAAAACCTGGAATCAATATCTGGTCATCCGTTTCCGATCGCACACTAAAATTGAACCCGGAACGCCCTATCGAAAAACTGAATCACACTGATGCGGTCCAGTTCTGCAACTGGTTGAGTACGCAGTTGGGTTTGGAGTCCCACTACCACATCACCAAAGACGAAAGTGGCAACTTCAAGATCGTTGAGAACTCCAATGGAGGAGTTCGATTACCGACCACGCTCGAGTGGATATTTGCCTGCCGCGCCGGCACCCACACCGAATTCAGCTTTGGCGACGACGCAAACTACTTAGGGGAATATGCCTGGTACGCCAACAACTCGAATGGCCAATCGCAAACCATCCGAAGCAAACGGTGCAACGCTTGGGGTCTGTTCGACATGCACGGCAATGCCATGGAATACACAACGAGTCCAACATCCGTAGGTCGCGGTGGCCGCTGGGACTCCTACGAAGGAAACTGCAGATCCACATACCAGAATAAAGTGAACCCCATGGCCCGGGAACGGGTTGGTCTGCGAGTTGTCTGGGAACAACCGCAACAGCAACCAAGTCGCCAACAGACTTCCGCTGACGTCAAGGATAAACTGCCATGATTGTTCACCCACTGTGCAGACCAGCATCAGAAAGCCCTATCGCTGAAACATAGTATGTCTGCTTTTATTCAACGTTCAAACAGCCAAGCCCGCGACCATTCATGCATGTGTCAGGAAATCAAGAGTTTGCCTTGAAATGAAACACGTGCCAAATTCTTATTCAAAAGACACCCTCCATGCTCCAAAGCGAGCAAGAATTCTTGACATATGTTTCGCGAATCCCAAGATCGTGGACCATTAAAATCAGCACGACTGCAGCTTTGAAATCCACAGTTGCCCACCTGTCGCCAATGTTTACCATGCGACATTTCCACGCCATTGCGTGAACTACCGGAGACGATTTCCACGAGATCCTGTATCCAGACTGCATTGCCTCAAATCTCTTTCTGTCCCATGCTTGCCTTAGTGCAGCAACCACATGCAGTAGCGTACTGGCTTTCGAAATGGGCGACCTGACAGGAAGCGATGAAGATGAGTTTCGCAATATTTTTTCGGAATCATTTTTAAACGATCGTCCGACCGGGCGATGATCATCCCAAGCGACCAAACCCTCGCCCGCATTCACAGCATGCTACGTCCCTGTGCTGGGATGCTGATAAAAACTCCGCATCGAACACGCTCAATGGCGTTTTCGAATACCGAAACCCGTTTGAACTGGACTGGGAACGATGAGATCGAGCAATCAGCAGTGAAGTTGTTTGGCTAAATCACAAGACATTCGTCCAACAATCAGATCGTCAGCCATCAAATTGGTGTCTAATAATTAAAGCAGTGCCATGGCCATCGAAACAAATCGCGACGAATACTTTGGTTAACTAAGGGCATTCCATCCAATCATCCATGCCCTGACGCAAATAATATTTCACTCCCAGTCCTGTGAGATCGAACATTGCCCCCAATTACATATGAAGTGGAACACAAGTCAGTAGAAACAATGCTAGTCGCTGCGCTTCGAATGCACGGAAGATACAGTGACGCAGGAAAAGGGTTTTCGCAACTGGGAAAAAAATTTGGCCGGCATATTTGCGGCAAGGCGTTAATCCTGCATCATGATACCGAGTACAAAGAAGATGGCGCAAGCTTCGACGTTTGCATGCCAATCCGCAAAGGCGAAAGCACAGGTAACATTGAAGTACAGGAACTCGCCGGTGGCCCCTGTATCTCGTTGATCCATACGGGGCCCTATGACCAAATTGGTCCAGCGTACGACAAAATCACTGAGTTTGCCCGTCAGCAGGGATACGAAATCAAAGTGCCTACACGTGAGGTCTACCTCAAGGGTCCCGGCATGATTCTCAAAGGCAACCCCAGGAAGTATGTGACCGAGATCCAGATGTTGATTGCCGAATCAGCAACACCATGAAGATCAC
>JAPOKD010000288.1 GCA_029977825.1 Planctomycetota bacterium
AGATTGATGTTTCGTCTGATGAGCTGAACCAGAAGTACCGCGACAATGACGAAGCCAAACGCCGTCTGGAAAAAGAGATACGCGACGTCGAGCAGTCAGGGATTGTCAAGATGTCAGCGCCGGATCAGCGGGCGACCGAGGGACCCAAGAGAGACAGAAATCGTGTGTTGAAAGAGAAATTAAAAGACAATTTGAGCGAAGAGGATTGGCAGAAGTACAAGGATCTGCAAAAGCAGTTGGCTGATACCCTCCAGGAGGGAAAGACGCTTCCTCCTCGCGAGATGGTGATGGGGTTGGCGAAGTGCAAGCCCAAACCCGACCAGACATTCATTCTGTTTCGTGGCAACCCACACTCGCCGGCAGATCCTGTTGAGCCAGACTTTCCAGCCATCTTTGAGAGTCCTGCACCGGATGCATCTGCCTTCAAAGGCAATGACAAGAGTGCGGGGCGTCGCAGAGTCTTGGCTGACTGGATTACTAGCGATGAGAACCGCCTGACAGCGAGAGTGATGGCGAACCGTGTTTGGCAGTTTCACTTTGGACGGGGGATTGTTCGAAGCAGCAACAACTTTGGAAAGTTGGGGGTTCCACCAACACACCCTGCCCTGCTCGATTGGCTTGCTCAGCAATTGATTGCTGGTGACTGGAAATTGAAAGATTTTCACCGTCTGATCATGTCCAGTCGTGCCTATCAAATGTCATCTGCCGGACAGACTGCTGGCTTGGAAACCGATCCCGCCAATGATCTGTTGTGGCGTTTTGATCCACGGAGATTGAGCGCGGAAGAAGTACGTGACACCATCCTGGCGATCAACGGGTCTTTAAACCGTCAAACCTATGGACCCAGCTTTTATCCAACGCTGTCGCGTGAAGTGTTGGCTGGTCAGTCCCGTCCCGGTGCCGGTTGGGGAAACTCGTCTGAGCAGGAGAAAAATCGTCGGTCGGTCTATATCCATGTGAAACGGTCTTTGTTGACGCCCATCCTGACGGCCTTTGATTTCCCTGATCCTGACCTGACCTGCGAGGACCGTTTTGTGACGTTGCAACCAGGGCAGGCATTGGCATTGCTCAACAGCAATTTTGCTCATGAGCAGGCAAAGCGTTTGACCGAATCCGTGGGCGGTGTGGACCTTGAGAACGAGGAATTCGTGCAAAGGGTGATCGCCAAGACCCTTTCGCGCGAAGCGACGGAGACCGAAGTTGCAAACGGCAGCAAACTGATCAGCACTTTGCAGACGACAGACAAGTTACCAAGGCAACGTGCAGTGGAATTGTATTGCCTGACTGTCATGAACTGGAACGAATTTCTATTCGTCGATTAGACATGCGATCAACATACTGTGACTGCTCACCATCCAAAATCATAGCTCTACCTGCTAGCTGAAAGATCATAAGAGAATAATCATGGCAAACCAAAAAAAACGCTCCGGAAGTTTTTGTGGCCGTACCCGCCGCGAATTTCTTTGGCAAACCGGTGGTGGGTTCGGAGCCGCTGCGATGACCTCAATGCTCTCTGAGGACGGATTCTTTGATACGTCTGTCCATGCTGATGAGGCTGCCTACGCCAATCCGTTGGCAGCCAAACCACCGCACTTCGCTCCCAAAGCCAAGTCGGTGATCTTTCTGTTCATGTACGGTGGACCGAGCCACATCGACACCTTTGATGAAAAACCAGCCATGAAAGGCATGGATGGAAAAACCGTCGATGTCAAAACCTTTGGTCGTGGTGGGCATCGCACTGGCGGGCGGATCGTTGAGCCGCGGTGGGAATTTGAGAAATATGGCGAATGCGGAAAGTCGGTCAGTACTTTGTTTCCCAATGTCGCAAAGCATGTGGATGACATTGCCTTCTTGCATTCCATGACCGCGGACTCCCCGATTCATGGCTCCGCAATGCTGATGATGAATAGTGGAAAGGTGCTGTCAGGAAGCCCCGCACTGGGCTCGTGGGTCAATTATGGATTGGGAAGCGTCAATGAGAATCTGCCTGGATTTGTGGTGATGCTGGATCCATCAGGAGGTCCGATCAGCGGAGCCAAAAACTGGAGCAGCGGTTACATGCCAGCGACCTATCAAGGCACCGTGTTTCGAAGCAAAGGAGCACCGATACTCGATTTGGCTCGGCCCGAAGATATGAGTGTGGACGTACAGCGACGTCTGCTCGATTCGATTCAGGATGCAAACGCGCAGCACCTGGCCAAGCGTCAGGGCAATAGTGATTTGGCCTCTCGCATTGCCAGTTACGAATTGGCTTACAAGATGCAGAGTACCGCGCCCGAAGCGGTGGATCTGGCGACCGAAGATGCTGCCACCTTGGAAATGTATGGGATCAACAATGACCGCACACGTGACTTTGGTACTCGATGCCTGATGGCCAGACGGCTTGTGCAGCGTGGTGTCCGGTTCATTCAGCTGTACAGTGGTGGATCGCACAACGATGCCAACTGGGATGCACATGGTGATCTGGAAGTCAATCACAACAAACATGCCGGGAATACGGATCTTCCCATTGCAGCGCTTCTGGCTGATTTGAAGCAGCGAGGCATGTTGGACGAGACACTCGTCGTTTGGGGTGGCGAGTTCGGTCGGCAGCCCACGGCTGAATATGCCAAGGGTACCGGACGTGACCACAACTCCTATGGCTTCACGATGTGGATGGCTGGCGGCGGCATCAAGGGTGGAATGAGTTACGGTACTACTGATGAGCTGGGATCACGAGCGGTTGAGAATCCACTTCATGTGAAAAACCTGCACGCCACGGTGCTGCATCAAATGGGACTGGACCCGAATCGTCTGTCGTTCTTCTACAGTGGTTTGGATCAGAAACTGGTCGGCGTCGAAGAAGTGGAGCCCATCCACGATATTATTGCCTGATAGGTCGTTCAGTTCTGATCCCCGGCAAGTGGAAGGTTTGAATTTGTTTTTCCGTAACACGAATCTTGTCCGATCCCGCACGTGTATAACGGTCTGCTGGTTGGTGATGTTGACCGCGGTGACGGATGCATTTGCTGCTGAACCGGTCGCTGTTGATTATTGTGAGCGGTTGCAGCAGGAAATTCAGGGAAAGAAACACGGATTTCTGGCGGGCAATCTGACCTATTATGTGGGTGGCTTTCATGCCAGCTGGAATCTTCGTGAGCATGAAACGCTAGGTCTGACTCACCCTTTTTTTCATGACCTACGCAGCCGTGGTGTCGGTCTTGCCGATAGCGGCGGCAGTGATCACGAGGACACCGGGCTCGGAAATGATTTTTCCGGATGGGAGTTTTATAAAGATACACGGGTGATGTACGGCACCGTCATCGTTGGCGAAAAAGTTTATCGTCACCCGGTACCGGAGCGAATGTATTGGCGACCAGATCGCATGATCTGTGAATATGAACTTGATGGCATTCAGTTGCGCGAAGAAAAGTTCATTGCTGGTAATGATGTTGCCTGCTCTGTGATCAAGTCATCGAAACCCGTGACGCTGCGAATTGAGGGGCAGAGTTTTTTTGGTCGGCACAGCTTGAAAAGCACCGCGACGATTGATTTTGATGCATCACGTAATGCGATTCACATTACTGAGGGTGGCACCACGAGATGCAAGCCGGAAACGAATCGTGTGGAGAAAAATGCTCCCATCATGTACCAGGGAATGAGCACGGTTTTGACAGCCTCCCAGCGACTTGATGATGTGTATCAATTCACTGATGGGCCTAATGGTGAAAAACAGTACGTGTTTGATCTCAAGTGTGATCAGGCAGGGGTGGCGTTAGCCTGGGCCATGCATGATGAATACGATGTGGCGGGGCAGCGGGCCAGCCAAGTTGTGAACGCTCCCGATACATGGATGACTGATAAGACCCAGAAAGCGAACCGTCAGCTCAATCATGAAATTCCCTGGTTCCGATGCTCAGACAGCAAGTTTGAGGAAATTTATTATTATCTCTGGTCGCTGTATTTGATGTACTACATCGATGTGCAACGCGGTTGGGAAATGGAACCGCATACGCAGACTGCGGTCAATAATTTTCTTGGCATGCATCGCTATGATGCAACGTTTCAAATCAAAGTCGGTGCGTGGACCGGCAGCAAGAAGAAGTATGCCTACGGTAACGTTCTGACATGGAAGCACCTTTTTGCGAGCGGCAATTATCGAAAAACACCCAATGGCATCGTGGCATTTGCTGACAACAAAGGCACAACCTGGCACTCGGGTGTGTACGGTGTTGAACACTCTGAACACGTTCTTGGTGCCTGGCAGATCTACCAACACACGGGTGATCAAGGATTTGTTCGCGATTGTTACCGAGAATATTTTCGCGAAGTTTTCTGGGATGGGATCCCCTCTTTCTTCGGCAATCATTTCAGTGTTAGTGAAGTGCTGTGTGAGATGGCTCGTCTGGTGGGGCCTCAAGAAGATATTGCTCATTGGCAGCAGTTGGTGCGGAGCACTCCTCGGGACCTTGAAAACTATTTTGAACAGCGTTGGGAAGCGAATGGACACAAAGATTTTTTTGCCGGTCCTAAAAATGGAATGCTGATGACAACGGGGTTGTGGTACCTGCGTTCAAAGTACTTTCCCAGAGATTATGCAATGAAGACTGTAAATTCGTGGGCACTGAATACGAATGATGGTTTTCAGGGAGCAATCTTTCCCAGAGCGATGTCTGGTTTGGCGATGAAGAAATTTGATACCGCTGTTGACCACTCTTTTGGGTATACACCGGATACCGCCTATTTCACGTTGGATGGAATGTTCCGGCAGGGCTTGGGTGACTCAGCTTGGCGGCTCACCTTGAATCACCTCGAAAAATACAACTTTCATTCAGAGTGGAAATTACCTGTTGCACCCGAAGCTTATACACGCTCGGTAGACTTGTTTGGTGATCAGTATTCCAATTTCAATGCAGGCAAACTACTACTTTTTATCGAGGGTCTAGCGGGCTTGAGATATTCGCTCCCAGACAATCGATTGACCGTGCGAGACACGATGCCACCGGTTTGGGATTGGATGGAATTTCGTTTGCCTTTGGAATTGCCATCACGTGAGGATTCCCAACAAGTTCAGAGGCATTGGCCCACGATCCGTTTTGAGAGGTCTCAAAATCGCGGCGAGATAACCAAGACTGTGCGTGTCGCTGACTGTCCGTTGGGGATCACGATTGAAACGTGGTCGGAAGGGAAGCAGGTCAGTGCTTCTGCACGGCATCCTGTAGAAGATTCTGATCTGATCAAATCCACATTTCCTGGATATGAAAGTTATCGTTTTGAGGATGGCGGTTCTGCGCAGGTTGAGTTGCGTTTGCTTTCACCTTGATTTGTATTTGCCTGCGCTATGGACGTTCAATGAAAGTCATCGTTCAAATTCTGATCGCGTGGTTGGCTAGCGGTGTATTTTCGCATTCAGCAATCGCGAACGAACCACCTAATGTGCTCTTCATCGCGGTGGACGATCTGCGTGACTGGGTTGGTCATCTTGGTGGTAACCCGCAAGTGAAGACGCCAAATTTGGATCGTGTTGCCAAACGTGGTGTGTCTTTTCGCCATGCGTACTGCGCAGCACCGTTGTGTAATCCATCTCGTATCAGTTTGTTGACAGGAATTGCTCCCGCCAATTCGGGCGTGTACGGAAATGGCGAGAGACTGCGGGATAAGATGCCAGATGCGACTACCTTGATGCAGTGCTTTCGTGTGTCAGGTTATGACGTTCGGGGGTGTGGGAAAATATTCCACGGGACCAATGCCTACGATCGGGAATCGTGGGACGCATATTTCGTTCCGACTCGAAACAGGAAAAAGGAAAGTCCAAAACGTGCCATGGATTTGCCCAAGACTGCGTGGACACCTTGGGGAAAAGTTGACCTTCGAGATGACGAGATGTTTGATGGGAAGGTTGCGAATTGGGCGATCTCAGAAATCCGGAAGCCGCGTCGAGAACCTTTCTTTCTGGCGTGCGGATTCACCAAGCCTCACCTGCCGTGGATGGTTCCCACCAAGTATTTCAATCTGTATCCACGCGGTACCATCATGCTTCCCCCGACTGTGTCTGGCGACCTGGCAGATGTTCCTGGGTTTGGCAGGCGGCTTGCACGTGAGGTTTACGATCCCTCTGGCGAAAAAAACTTTGCCGCGCCCGGTGGAGATCATGCCAATGTTCTTGCAAATGGCCAGTGGCACAGTGCTGTACAAGCCTATTTGGCAACGATCAGCTTTGTTGATGCTCAGATTGGACGTGTTGTAGATGCGTTGGATCAAACTTCGCATGCGGACAACACGATCATCGTTGTGTGGGGAGACCATGGCTGGCATCTTGGTGAGAAAGACCATTGGAGAAAACATGCATTGTGGAAAGTTTCAACACGAACGCCGTTGATTGTCGCAGGGCCCGAATACGCGGTAGGCACTGGTCGGGTGGCAAGAGACCAAGTGTGCGATCGCCCAGTCAGCTTACTCGATGTCTACCCCACCTTGCTCGATCTTTGCGGATTGCCTCCCCGTGACGGACTTGACGGTCGCAGTCTGCAAAGTCTCTTGAAGAATCCTGAACAACCATGGGAACATCCTGTTGTTACGACATTTGGATTCAACAACCATGCTGTGCAGACGTCCCGTTGGCGATACATACGATATCGAGATGGTGGCGAAGAGTTGTATGACCACGACAGTGATCCCAATGAGTGGACGAACTTGGCATCGCGCTCAGAACATGAAGCTATAATCAAAGAATTGAAGACTCGACTTCCGAAGGTAAACAGGCAATGACATACGTTTTTCGAATGACGGTGCTCTTGCTGGTTCTCACGCTATCAGTGGTCGCCAGTGAAGAGATACAAGGGAAACAACGGCCAAACGTAGTCTTCTTCCTCGTTGATGATCTTGGGCAGCGGGACGTCGCATGCTATGGCAGCCAGTTCTATGAGACGCCAGCGATCGATTCGCTTGCCGAGGATGGTATTCTTTTTGAAAACGCATACGCGACATGTCATGTATGCTCGCCAAGCAGGGC
>JAPOKD010000043.1 GCA_029977825.1 Planctomycetota bacterium
GATGTAACGGTTAATGGCAGTGTGGAGACGCGGCGGCGAAAACAATTGTCTCTGGGAGACCAGATTGGCTTGTTGGGTGAAGTTCTGACTGTCACACCATTTGATGATTAAACTTTTCCGGTTTTGCCGAATGGATGGAAGCTGTGAGCGTTTGAGCAGTCCATGTGGTGCAGTGTCCGATGTTTAAGATTGATGGGCGATGCGTTGATGCGTTGCCACAATCTCATTCCACTTTACAGCAGACTGCAATGTCTGCCCGCGAGCGAGGCGGAAGGAACTGCCTGTCATGAAACTCAACAACACGTTGACCCGCGCGGTCATTGCAGCGGTGGCTCTCGTAACGACCGCCACATCCGCTTCTGCTGATTGGAATCACTTTTGGCACAATCTGCACGTTGGATACCATCGCAACAATGCTTGGCCTGCTCCGTTCAACGAGGCTGACGCAATGAACGTCGTGGCACCGTTCGAAATGATGAAGGCCAACGGATGGAGAATGCATAATACGATTGGGCATGAGTTGTTCCGCCCAGATGACGGGGCATTGATGGCATCAGGGAACAAACGCGTCTACTGGATTGCTACACAGGCTCCTCAGGCACGGCGTACAGTGTTCGTGCTGCGTGGAGGTAGTGAGCGTGAGACAGCTGCCCGGGTGGCCGCTGTGCGTGACACCATCAGTCGCATTGATGTGCAGGGTCCGGTACCCGACGTGCAAGTTACCGAGGTTGAGCCACATCACTCGCCTGGAGATTGGGCTACGAAAATCAATCGCGAATGGCTACAAAATCTCGCCGCACCTCGCTTACCCACCAGCAGTGCTGGTGGCACGCCTGGTATTGCCAATCAGTGAGCTTGGATTTGATCGCTTTGGATGACGTCGCGGGATGGTCCCCGCAATGGTCGTGAAACTCATAGCAATGGATGGTTCCGCATAGGGAATCATCCTTTTTTTATTTCCTGAGCCACTTTTGATAATTGGCGTTAAAGTTTAACGGTCAGACCGGTCGATCCGTTTCAATAGTAGATAGGGATCAGACCACCATTCCATTTCCACTGTTGAATTCCACCAGTGTGATGCGGAGGAGAAAGAAACTAGCCGTGAATTCAGTGCCCAAACTTCGACAAGTTCTCTTCACAAGCCTTGTTGTTGGAACAACGGTCACCTTGACCGGATGCACCAGCGGTGGCTTTTCCGTTTCCTCAATGAATCCTTTCTCAAAGCAGGAAGCGACTGCTGACAAGACTTCTGGCATCAGTGAAGCGATCGCTGCTTCCGCTGCAGGGACTAAGAGCCAGCTTGCGTCGTTTGGTGGAAACGCAAAGAAAGCGCTTTCCAAAACCACGAGTGCCGTTACCGGGGCTTTTCGCTTTGGTGATGACAAGACAGAAGAGGACGAGATACTCAGTGACCCACTGAGTCTGGCGAATAAACCAGCAAGTGTCGGCCCAGAGGTTTACGTAGCAAACGGACGCCTTTGGGAATCCACAGGTGATAATACGAAGGCAATGGAAAGTTATGGTAAAGCGCTGCAAAGCGAACCAGGCAATCCTGACGCTCTCGCAAGCATTGCCCGACTGCATCAGCGACAAGGTAATCAGCAGCAGGCAGTTCAGTATTTTCAACAGGCCATCGCTGGAGCCCCAGAAGATGCGCTTTTGTATAACGAGTTGGGATTGGCACTGAATACTACTGGAGACTACCAGCAAGCAGTTGCCGCTCTCGAAAAATCGTTGGAATTGGCACCCGGCACGTCCAAGTATGCAAACAGTCTTGCCAGTGTTCGTTTCGGTGGCGGAGATGCAACTGCCGCCTATCAGGTGTTGCTGGCTAATAACAAGCCTGCGATCGCAAACTACAACATGGCTTACTTGCTGTACAGCAATGGCCAAGTGACGGGTGCTCGCGGTTACCTGAATCAAGCTTTGCAGTCACAACAAGAGGGCGTTGCTGATCCTGCTGTCAAATTGGCGGTGGAACGTTCTCGAAGTCTGCTAACGCAAATAGATGCCAAGCTTGGTCCGGGCGCTCAGCCTGCTCCTCGAGCAACCATCGCGCAGGCATCCACTGCAATTGCGAAACCCGCGCCGACGCCGACGGCAAATCCAGTCTCACCCAGTGTGAATCCCGGAGCCAGTGTGAATCCCGGAGCTGGCGTTCCAGCAAGTGTAGCTCCAGATGCTGCACAAACCGGCGGGCTTACGTTGCCCCAGCTTCCACCGTTGCCGGCAGCGACAAACTAGTCTGTGGGCTCTACGAGTTACGAAAAAACGCATTTGCTGATGCAAATGCGTTTTTTTATTTAACGCCAGGTGCTACTCGTTTTCGCGCGAGTCACTTGGGAAAGGCAGCGGTTGGCTGTGCAACTCGGCAAGTGCGTTGGATGCTGCTCTCTGTTCAGCATCTTTCTTATTGCTACCCCAAGCGGCTGCGAATTCGCGTTCAGCAATAACAGCAGAGATCAGGAATGATTTTCGATGATCTGGGCCTGATTCACGTACCAGTCGATAGATTGGCGTATTGGAGAGTTCGCGTTGAGCATATTGTTGCAGCGATGACTTGTAGTTGCTGGCGCCCTGGTTTTCAACGGCGGTGTGCACTTCGTCGGCTAGCCATTCTTTAAGTCGGGTCTTCACGATTTCACTGCCACCATCCAGATACAAGGCGGCGACTACTGACTCAAAAACGTCACTGACCAACGATCTTGGAAAGCTGCGATTGCGAGTGACACCACGCCCAACGATCAGGCATCGGTCGAGACCCAGTGCACAGGCAGCCTTCCCGCAGGAGCGGCGACTGACAACTGCGGACTTGATCTTGGTCAAGTCACCTTCGTTGTACTCGGGATAATCCTCGTATAGCCATTGGCAAACGGTTAAGCCGAGAACCGCATCTCCCAGAAATTCGAGTCTTTCGTTGCTTGCAAGCCGGTGAGACGCGCCTGATGCGTGTGTCAAGGCAGACAAAAGAAGAGATTCATTTTGAAAACGATAACCGATGATTTCTTGACACCGTTCAAGCTTTGATCCTTGATCGGTGCCATCAATATCACCTGTTCCGTCTACAAGGTTGATATCAATGGCGGCATCGGTTGCGCGGGGATCCGGCAGATTCACAGTGTGACCAGGGGCAGCAAACAACCAAACCCATCTCTCGGAAAAACTGGAACCAAACTACGAGTAGTGGTTCCGGCATGTTTTTCCGGGGCGTGGCACTGGTAGGGTATTGAGGTCACACACCGGCGATCGGGTTGTTTGCCATGAGCGAAGGCCAATCGTTTGCCTGCCCATCAATCTGACTGCAACTCGAACGCCGGTGAACGACTGTTCGGTATTCTACCCCTGTCTGCGTCAGTTGAACAGGTTTCAATGCACCAACTTGTGATACTGTTTCTTTTGCCACTGCAATGGCGGGTCACTGGAAAGGTGGGTCACGTTGCCATGGGGACTGCGTTGAGTCCTCTTCCCAATCAGGCTTTTTGATGTGGCAGCGGTTCCTCGCCCGAATGGCTGATGAGCCGAAATGCTTCGTGATCTTGATTGTCCGACAATTTGATTGCCTGAAAATGTTCTGTCGAACAGCATCTTCTGGCTGATCCGGCCTAGGGGGAAAAGTGTTCTGGTGCCGGCTGTCGTTGCTTTTTACCTTTTTCTGCCTGTTTTCCTGCTTCCACAAACCGGTCTGCATCCTCAATGACCAGATAGTGTCCGTGGTCAGCAGTCACAATCACGGCGGTGTATGGCCATGCATCGTTTTCATCGACCCAGTCCATCACAACTCGAAAAGCTTCATCTCCGCTGAGCACAGCGCCGATTGCGTTATCAGCGTTATTAGCATGATTTGCCCAATCAACATCTCCAGCTTCAACAAGCAACCAGAAGCCGTCGATTGCCTGTTCCAGAACCAGCAGAGCAGCTCGCGTCATTTCTGCGAGTGTTGGGTTCTCCGTGATGTCTGCGGGTGTGTATATCTCTTTAGCGTCCTTGTTGTCGATGGTCGGATTGTATTTCCCATCTGCCGTCTGGAATGGTAGGTGGCCACCCTTGGTTCCAAAGAACCCTAGTAGTCTCTGATCCTCGTCGATCGCTTTCATCGCAGCGGCCATGAGAAGTGGTTGCCCGGCCTTTCCCGGTGTGCGTTGTGCAACGACATACTTGCCACCATTTTTTACGTCAACACGACGGATGTCTTCTTCATGCAGATAAGGATTTCCGGGTGCAAAATTCTCACCTTGAGCTGTGTCGGAATCCTTTGTTTCACCCCATCCTCCACCCAGCAGAACGTCTACTCCTTGCAGTGGTGTGTTTCGATGTGAGGAAGAAGGTAGCCCAAGCATATCGCGGCCAATATCCTGATAGTCTTTTCGTGTCACGTTATTGGCGTAGGCACAGGCAACGGTCGCGTGCGTGACCGGCACGTTGGTCACCACACCAACTTTGAATCCATCCTCAGCCTGAAGGGAACGTCCAAGCGGTACGACTTGGCGCCCATCTACCAGAACGTTGATCGCTGAATTGTAGGTTTTGACACCGGACATCATGCTGGTCGCGGAGGCAGCAGAGTCTGTCACAGTATGCGGCTGCTCACGATCTTTACCTAGCAGGTAGTTTCGTTTGCTTTGTTCCAGCCAGGGTGCTTCACCACCGCGGCTCGGATCGTATCCGCCTGTGGGTTCTCCATTCCAATCCAACACGGTTTGAGCATTGGTGTCGAATTTCAAAATGTCTGCTTTGGGACTGGTGCAGATCAAGCCATAATCTGTCTTTACTCGCCGGTCGTCCTGAATTGAGAGACCGGTTCCGCGGCCGCTATCATAACGGTGCTGTTTGTACAAACATGCAGCGCGAGTTGTTTGCCAGTCCATTCCATCGAACACCATCAGGATGATGTTGGTATAGCCAGCCGCGATGGCGGCCTGTTGAAGTCGATAGATATCTGTTTGGTCAAAATAGAGAGCTGAAGGATTGACCGTTCCTTTCGGTACTTTGCCGTAAATTTTCTTCAGGCGTTCCGGATCAGTGTACGCGCTACCTTCGGACCGGAGTTCATCCAACATGATGCCGAATGTATATAGGGGTACCAGTCGGTTGCTGTGCTGGTCCCAGGTCATGTAATTGTTGGGTCGGTTACCCCAATGCCCCCACGCTGCCGTTTGGTCCCTTGTCGCAACCCGCTGCATTCGACGCATTGGATCATTGGCATCATCTTGATCGGAATCAATGGCGATCTTTTTATCTGGCTCAACGGTATCGCTTTTCGCTGTCGTCTGGCTGGTGGAGTTCTTTGGCGTTTCAATTTTCTTGGAATTGTCCTCAGCGCTGAAACCAGGTTTGATCGCGAGCATCGATAAAACAAGAAAGGCGAAAAATTTAGGCATCGACGGGAATTCTCTTGGCAACATTGACGATGGAGTTGGATTCGAAGGCAAAGGCTCTGGTTCTGACTTTCGAGAGGAACGCACATTGAATCAGTCTTCAACAGGATAATCCAGTCGCACCAAAAGAAGGAGGCACTGGTGGTCGATCGCTAAAGTTTCCCCAGTGGGTTTGTGACCCTGAGACGGTGGCGGATCGGACACAGCATGGATGGTGTGATGAAACATCACAGGTACTGCGTGATCTGGCCGCGTACGACCGACTTGTCTTGTTGTAGATCAGAAATGCGGTTTTCCAGCTTTCGATTTTTTGCAGTCCTGATTTCAACGTGAGTGGACTTCTGCACTGCGGTTTTTCTGGCCATGGACGGTTTGGTGATTACTGTTGACTTCGCTTTTTCTCGACGGTGACCTCACCAGCTGCCACGAGATATTCTTTGCGATTCTGACCTTGTCCCTCTCCATACCGCAGGTACAGCCGATCGTCGACTGCGACGGGGCTGGCGAAGATCGAATCACCGGTTTTATTTTCAGCGAGCAGGTCAAAACGGTCGGGGATCGCGGAAATGATGTAGACAGTGCCATCCTGAGCCGCGATGTAGATACGCTGGTCTACCAGCAAGGGTGAAGCACTGATGCGGCCGGCGAAGAGTCGTTTCTTCCACATTTCAACTCCATCTTGAGTTCGCCAGCAGTAGGCGACACCATTGTCGGCGATCGCGAAGGCGTAGTTTCTGATCGTAAGAAGTGACTGTTCATAGCACATCACAGGATTCTGCCAGAGCAGTTTTTGAGATCCGTCAGCGTTGACACACCACGTGCCGGCTACGGGATTTCCACCACTGAAAAGTATTCTTCGACCATCCCAAGCCACAGTGCCACACATGGCTTCGGTACCGGCTTCAATCGACCAGCGAGTTTGTCCAGTTTGGGGATCGTAGGAAATGATTTGGTCAGCACCCGGCAGCAGGAGTTGTCTTTGTCCTGTGATCGTTGCAATGATCGGTGATGAAAAATTCAGATTTTCAGGTCGCGGTTGCATCCAGACCTGTTTTCCTGTTCGGCGACTGAATGCGTAGATTCCGCTTGCAGCACCATCGTATTCAGCAGCGATTATCACGAGGTCGTCTTCGATTAATGGACTGGCACCGTAGCCAAATTGAAAAGCACCTGGTTTGAAGTCGCAGACACGGGTGCTCCAGGTTTTCTGCCCCCTTGTGGTGACTGCCGTCAACCAGATTGCATCATCGGTGTGAAATACAACAAACAGGTTTTCTCCATCAAAAACTGGCGTCGGTGATGCATAGGAGTTGTTGGGGTGGATTCGCCGTGGCAAGGTGCCTCGGTGCAGTACCCACTGGTCCATCAATCGGCCGCTTTCACGGTCAAATTTCAATAGCGATTGAGTCTGTTTATCCTTTTCTGCCGTGGTAAGAAAAATTGAATCCTTGACCACTACTGGTGACGAATGCCCACGTCCCGGAATGGCAGTTTTCCAGACGATGTTGGTTCCGGACTCGATATCCCAGTGCAGAGGAACATCCGTATCGGCCGCAGCATGGTTGTTTCCTTTTGGGCCCCGCCAACCCGGCCAGTCTTCAGCCTGGCCGATCTTGGTCATGATCAGCAGGTTTGCACAGCACAGCACAGTTAATGACAGGCGGGAAGTATCTAAATTCATGGCAGCACTAATGGAAAGGGAATTGTTCCGACGCCATCTTTCTTAGCGGCACAGGATCGACGATCATAGCCCCTGTGACTCAAAGTACTTGTTCGAGACCAAAAACTGGAGAATCGGCATGCGGGCTGGAATTGTCGGCGTTGGCTTCATGAGCTGGATTCATTATCTCGCGTATCAGCGAAGCGAAATGGCCGAGATGGCAGCATTTTCAAGCCGGGATGCTGGTAAGAGGTCGGGGGACTGGCGTGGTGTGAAGGGCAATTTTGGCCCTCCTGGTGAACAAATTGATATTTCCGGGATGAATGTCTATGAATCCCTCGACGCCATGCTCGAAGACGAAACGATTGATCTGATCGACATCTGTCTGCCTCCCAAGCTGCATCCCGAAGCTATCGAAAAATGTTTGGCCGCCGGCAAACGCGTCTTGTGTGAAAAACCTCTTGCTCTGGATGCCGTGACAGCGGAAAGACTGGCCAAAGCAGCCGCACCTGGCCAATTAATGGTGGCCCACATTCTTCCGTTGATGCCAGAGTTCAAGTTGTTGGTCGAGGCTGCGCAAGACGAGCGTTGGGGTAGGCCTGTTGCGGGTCGATTCATGCGGACAATTGGTCCACCGGATTGGATTCCGGATTTTTATGATCCTACCAGCGTTGGTGGGCCACTGGTGGATTTGCACGTGCATGACGCTCATTTGATCCGGTTGTTGTTTGGCATGCCATCAGCAGCGCACAGTGTCAGCCGTAAGAAAGACGGTGTCCCCATGTTCTACGAGACCGTGTTCGAATTCGAACAGCAGGATTTGGCGGTCGCCTGTGGGGGCGGAGTAATTGATTCACCAGCAAGAAGTTTTACTCATGGCTATGAAGTCAGCTTTGAGAATGCAACTGTACGCTTCGAGTTCGCAGCTTACGCGGATGGGTCAACCACCTTGTTGCCGGTGACGGTCATGAAACGTGACGGCAGCCTCGAAAAACCAGAGCTGGGAGATGGAGATCCGGTCAACTCATTTGTCGCGGAAATTGATGCCGCCGCCAGATGTGTTGATCATGGTGAAGTATCTCCCATTCTTGATGCGCAGACTGCGGTCGACGCATTGAAAATTTGCGAAATGCAAATGTGACTTTGACCCAGGCATTCCACTGGCGGATACAGCTGGTTTTTCACCAGCGAAAAATCTTGTCGAGACCTTTGTTCAATTGCTGCTGTAGGTAGTTCTCGGCCGTGTTCTGTAACGCCTGGGTTCCAAGCTGCGCGGCTATCTGACGGAAACTGCTGGAATCAAGACTCGGCCGTGAGATAGAACCATCGATGGGCAAAGTTACTACTTGGCCTGCCAGCTGTTGAATATCCCGCCCCAGCCAGCGTGGATCCAATGGTATTTGGGCAATCAGGTTCAAGCTACCATCAAACGCGACACGCCCACTGGTAATGACCTGTGCGCGGTCAAGCTGCAAGTAGAGTCGCTCATGGTTGACGATGCCTTGACGGACAGAAAAGTCGACCGTTTGAGGTGGCAGGGTGACAAGACTGCTGGTACTTGGTGAGGGGCCTGGCCGAGCGTCGGGTTGAACGCTGAGACCATCAGCCAGTGACGTCAGACTGCCGAGGCCTTGAATGATCTGCGACGCCAGTGGACCTGCTGTCATTTCCGCTTTGCTGATGTTGATCCGACCAGCGACTTGAGTTTGCTGAGGCTGGTCAAACACGATTGTTGCTTCATCTAACTGCGCGCCCAAAGTACCTTGGATCCTGGTAGCATTCGCGACCAGAGGAGCAACGTATTTCAGCCACCGATCTGTCATCTCCGGCGTCAACTGAATAGCATTCGCGGTTGTTCCCGGTTCAAGATGTATCCAGACGGGACCCGGTCGATAATGCAGTTGACCAGCAAATGCCAGCTTGCCCTGATTGATGGGGATTTGGGCTTGTTGCACTTTGAAACTTGTCTCTGTCAGAATTACAGGCACCAGAGCTTGGCCCACTTCCATGCCCGCCACCTGGCCAGATTCCCATCCCAAGTCGGTCGCCAGAGCGAACTCAATATTGCCACCTTCGTTAATCGTAGCCCGCAGATTCAGATCTGCCTCATGAATGCCCGTGGCTCGGATGTCGATATCAGCAAGATTTGAAAAACGTTGGGCAACCTCAGTCATTTTCAGCCGTGAGGCTCCCGTCAACTGCAGTTCACTTGAACTGTTGGCCCATCGCGCCTGACCGGACAGGTTTGCTGCAAACCAGTCTCCGGCGATTTGCACCCGTTCAGCGGTCACGGTTTCGGACTGTGTCTGATATCGCAGATCAACTTGCATTGTCAGATTGGGTTCGGACCAGACGACGGTTGCTTCTGGCTGTTGCAGGGTGTCCTGCTGAGGCCACGGTCCTACGGTTTGCATGGAAGCGTGCTGTGCTGCCGGTTGTAGGCATGCAATATTTCGCCCGACAGATGTTAATTCAATGATCAGGTCGTTTTCGCCTGATCGGAAGGATACCTCCCCCTCACAGTCTCCCAACACTCTCCAGGTGTCCGAGGGTGTAACTGCGTGCGGCTGATAAGTAACGGTATGAATTGCATCATTCGCGGTCATCTGCTGACCAAGATTTTTCTGGATGCGATCCAGATTTGCACGATACTTGAGTTTCATATCGATTTCGTCAGCACTCACGGTACCTTGGCCAGCGAGCGAGAAGGCATCACTTGCGACTGTGATGGATCGTGCCCGCATTGCATTGCCAGGCCAACTGTAGTTTCCGTCAAATTGGATCTTTACCAACGGTTGTTGGAACCGGCGTTGTTCGTAGTTGAAGCTCGGTCTGGTGAGCTCCATCGCACCATTGGTTACGCTTGTCTGATTCAAGCCAATGAGGGCGTTGGCCTCGGCCGAAAAATTTCCCGCAAGCTGATGGATATCCTCAGGAATCCACGGATCCAAGATTCCTTCCATGGTGTCCAGTCGCCCCTCTGCCTTCAAGGTAAATGGCAACTGGGATTTTTGAGAGAGATCATTGATGGGTACAGTGAGGGCAGCGTTTAGATCCAAGCCGAGACTATTGATGATCAGATTGGTTCGGGTAAGTTCTCGCAGCGTGTTTTTGTGCCATCGCCCCTCGGCTTCAATTGACGCTTGCATTGCGTTTCGCTGGATATTGCGACCACCAGGTAACTGGATCAGCAGATTCGTTGTCTGACCGTTGCCCATCAAGCGCCAAATATCCTGATCACCACTTGTCCATTGCACTTTACCCCGGGCATTTCCAGCGAATCGGGTTTCCGTCATGTCGAAGATTGGCAACAGCATGTTGGTCAGTTGGCCAAAATCGATATTGAAGTCAGCACTCCCCGATTCAAGATTACCACTGCCAATGGCGGTGCCGAACGCGCTTCGCCACTCAAATTGTTCGGCCATGAGATGACCATCATTGCTTGAGACTGTCGCGATCAGCGTGATCGGGTCGATCACAAATTCCCTGCCCCGCGATACGGCCCGGAAGGCATCGCAATCGATGTGCAGTTTCTTCTGTTGTTCGCTGCCATTGGGGACCGATGCCAGATGAGCAATCGCTCGACCTGATTCCAGTGTCACACCAGAGCGTAATGGGAGAAGTCCGGGTAATGCCTGTTCCAATGCCGCAATGTCAATCTCCGCGGATGCATGACCATCAATGGCTTCGAGCCATTGAAGCGGATTGTCTTTGCTGCCGGTCAAGGAGAAGCTTCGAGAGAAAGCGCCATCGATCGTGGCAGAGGCAAAGTCTGTGTGAGCGCTGAGGGCTTCGCCAACCAGCCTTTCACCCTCAAGTGTCAGTTTTCCGTCGAGCGTGGCACGCTCGTTCGTCCAGATCCGTGTGCCATCTCTCGACGCGCTCAGATTGCGGATCTCGAAATTTTGCAAGGTGGCAGTGACAGATCCGTTAGAGCTGCCAGCTGCACTTATGGTGCCAGTTGCATCTCCATGGATCTTGGTGGGAATTCCCAGCACGACATCAGGGAACCGAGTGAGTAGTAGTTCGGATATCGAAATGGGTAGGGACTCGCAACTGAGCTTCAGTGACCACTGATCCCCAGCTTTACCATTAGCCGCTTCCACCAACGCGATTGAGCTCTGAAGTGATCCGTGATCGCCATCAGGTTCGCTCAAGACCCCGGCTACGGTGAATTCGGTGGATTTGGGAGCAATAGAAACACTTGCATTGGATTGCGTCAGGGTCCACTGTTGCGCTGTCACTGATTCAGTCATTGAAATCGTAACGTCATGCAGTTGCACATCCGCCAAGGTGGCTGCACCTTGCGAGTCGGAATGCAGGAAGGTTTGGAAATCATCTTCCAGGCTGCACTTGCCGTTCTTCATGGAACAGGCGACAGCAACGCCACGTAGATTGATTTGTCCCAAGTCATCAGGCAAGGCGATAAGGTCACTGACCATGAGATTGACATCCAGTTGCTCGATTGCAATTTGGCTGCCAGCCTTTCCGTTGATCTTCAAGTCACTGATGCGTAGAGGAGTCAGCCAGCCGATTCTTACGGAGGCAACATCAGCTTGTAGTCCTTGGGCGCCCAGATAGTCGATTAGGTAGGAACGCCCAATTGATGAGTGACTGACCATGCTGGGAGTCAGAAACAGAAGTAGAATCACGCAGGCGAGACCAGCCAGTACCGTCAGTCGGTGACGTTGGGATCGTAAACCGCGTCGCTGATTGGTTTGCTGCCGTTGTGAACGTTCGTCCTGCTCCCGAATGAAGTCGTCAGTTGTCACGGTCACATCCTCGCCGCACCGGATTCGAAAATCACCACCACCGAGCGAGTCTAGCGATATTGAGGTGTTCAGCGCAAGGTTGATTTGTCGATTATGTGACGGCAAGCTTACGAGTCGCGGTTACGCGAGTCGCCAGCTTGCGTGTCCCAAGCGTTTCTTGTGCGAATTGAAAACGAGACGCTTGCGGAAAACCTGTTGCTCTGGAAAGCCGCGGCATCACCAGCTTTCAGGGCTGCCATTTTGTGGGGAGTATCACATTTTGGTGGGGTCGCTGGGTTGCCAGCAAATCTTTTTGATGCCATTTCCCAGACTGTCTTCTGGTCACCGATTGGATGCTCGCGGATTTTGGGATCGTTACGCTGATTCCGCGATACTGGCACGAGGCAGGCGACCAACATAATAACTTCACTCCCTCTGATCCTCCTGATCATCATCAAACCCGTCGCGGTTGCCGGTGTTTGTCGTTTCCAGGTGGTCATGTGGTGTCGAGGTTGATTACCGTGCAATCCGGTTACGATGTTGGTGGCATCCCAGAATCGATGTTCTGCCAACTCATTCAGGTTTGTCACGCCCAAATCCTGTCGTGATTGAGGTTTTGCGGCACCCGAGCACGTGGCTGTTTCCTGACGCTTGTTTCACGTTTTAGCTTGAGGGTATCGATGAGAGTCTTCGTGACCGGGGGAACCGGGTTACTTGGAAACGCAGTTTTGCGAGAATTAAACGAGGCGGGCCATGATTCTGTGGCTCTGGTCCGTTCACCCTATGATTCAGTTGTCTTCGAGGGGATTGATACTGAATTTGTTTCAGGTGATTTGCTCGACCGGGATCTGATCACCAAAGTGGTTCAGAATTGCGATGCCGTAATACATGCAGCTGGTTTGATTCATCTTGGTTGGAAGCGACTACAGGAGTCGATGAAGGTGAATAGCGAGGGTACTCAAATCGTAGTTGATGCCTGCCTGCAGCATGGCGGCAAACTGATCCACATTGGAACCGTCAATACGTTAGCAGTGGGAACGCGGGAGCAGCCCGCGAATGAGTCAACGCCATACGGCAATGCTGGTGGGCAGATTCCATGTAGTTATGTACTGAGTAAAAGGGCTGGGGTTGAGGTAGTCAAAAAAGGTGTCGAGCAAGGCTTGAACGCAGTCATTCTTGCTCCAGGCTTCATGTTGGGGCCATGGGATTGGAAGCCCAGTAGCGGTCGAATGATGCTAGCGTTGAGTAAAGGATGGAAGCCAATCGCTCCCAGTGGCGGATGCAGCGTGTGCGATGTGCGGGATGTCGCTGCCGCAACGGTCACCGCGGTAGATAAAGATCTGTCGAGTGGTCGCGAGTTCATCCTTGCTGGCGAGAATATGACTTACAAGGAATTGTGGGCAGGAATGGCAGAAAGGTTTGGGCAGCGATCGCCCTTGATGCGTGCTGGGCCATTGCAGCGTAAGTTCGCAGCAGTATTGGGAGATGTGATTGGCCGCATCTTCGCAGAGCCCGACTTCAATAGTGCCGCCATTGCGATGTCTTCACAGTACCACTGGTACGATAGCTCTCGAGCTCAAGCAGAGCTGGGATATCAGCGTCGGGATGTACAGCAAACAATTGACGATGCTGCCGCTTGGATCCGCGAAAAACACATGTAACACATGCTCGCTGCCGGTTCGGCGCCTGCTGGATGAACCGGCTGACCGTTGTTGGAGCCGTCAGAAAACCGTGGGGACTGTTAAGGCTCTGAAGCGTTGAGCGGTGCCACACGCTCGGCGAAAGCCGAAGAAAGCGGGGAAAATGTTGGAATTTAAAGGAAGTTTAGCCCCCCTTCCTATAGAAAAAATCGTGTACAAACCGCAGGAATGTTGAGGAATAAGGCTCGGATACGCCCCGAAAGAGGGGTTTTCCGTTTGGCTCCGCGGAATTGACAACCAGCACCCGTTGAAGCCAATCTGTCACCCCGATTTGGTTCTGCAGTGGTCTGAGCGTTGCTTGCGAAGACCGCGTAGAGTGTCGACACTCAAAGAGATTAACCTGCATGGCGACAGCCGCGTTACAAGCGATTCGAGATTCAGCTCCGGCAGTGCTTCCCAGCCTGTTGCTTTGTGATTTCGGGGATTTGAAAGGTGAGGTGGCTGAGTTGACTGCCGCGGGTGCACGAGTTTTGCACCTTGATGTAATGGATGGTCACTTTGTTCCCAACCTGACGTATGGCATGCCGATCGTGGAAGGGTTGCGTAGGCATACTGATCTACCCTTGGATGTCCATCTGATGATCAGTGATCCGTTAGCTTACGCAAAGCCGATGGCGGATGCCGGAGCAGACATGCTTACCTTCCACGTTGAAGCGGTTCATGATCCGGTTGAAACTGCCGGAAAGCTCAAGGAACTGGGTGTTGGTGTTGGAATAGCATTGAATCCCGAAACTCCCCTGGCGTCGTTGGGGGAAGCGATTTCCATGGTCGATATGGCTTTGGTCATGAGTGTCGAAGCAGGCTTTGGCGGGCAGGAATTCAATCCGATTGCGCTGGAAAAGTTACGTTCCCTCAGGCAGGATCATCCTGACCTGTTACTGGAGATTGATGGCGGGATTGACACTGATACCATCAGTCTGGCTCGCGCCGCGGGGGGCGATCTGTTCGTTGTAGGCTCGGCGATTTTCCGGCATGACAGCTATCCGAAAGCGATTGCCGACTTGAACGCCGGAATTCAGTCAGCCACCGGAGACGATTTCGCACTGGAGCGGAAACAGGAGGATCATGCGTGATTGTCCGAACACCTCAAGCTTCCCGCGTTTTGTTAGTAAGGCCTGGTGCGACTGACTTTGATGATCAAGGTCGTATCAAGGGCACTCTGGATATGCCAATGAGCGAGCGAGGTCGACAGCAGGTCAATTCGCTGGCTGAGCAACTTTCCGATTTTCCAGTAGCGACAATCTACACCGCCCCTTGCGAGTCGGCTCGTGAAACCGCTCAGCAGTTGGCTCAGGGTCGAGAAATACGTATCAAAGTGATTGATGCGTTCAGGAATGTTGATCACGGTCTGTGGCACGGGAAGCTCATCGAAGAGGTCCGACGTAACCATCCAAAGGTTTACCGTCAGGGTCAGGATTCACCCTCAGATGTTTGTCCTCCGGGTGGCGAGTCCATCCGGGAGGCACGTGATCGTGTTGCCAAGGCGATTCGAAAGGTGATTCGCAAGAGCGGTACCGAGGCAATTGCTATTGTGATTCCCGATCCCATGGCTTGGGTGGTTCAAAGTCTGATCAGCGGCGAAGAGTTGTCAGATCTTTGGAAGGCTGAAACCGATGGTGCAAGCTGGGATTTGCTTGAGTCGGTCAGTGATAAAGTTGCAGAAGCCTGAGTCTGCTGGGCAGAAGGTTCGGTGTCCTCAGGGTCTGTGATGGGACGATTTTCATGACCTTCGCTCTTTTCTCCTGAGCAGCGGAAAAAAGGGCCGTTTTAGCCGCTGAGCCCCGGTTCGCCTGCTGTCGGGGGCCTGTTTGGGCCGACTTACCGGAAAAGCCCGCATTTCCGGTGCTTTTATCTGCCGTTCTGTACCGGTTCTGTGTTTGAGAGCCTTCCTATCCTCGAATAGAATAAATGCGGTTCTGTCCCACGTTGTGGGTACATGCCCCGACATGGTTCGTTCAAGCTACAGATGATTAAAAAACACCGCCAAGGAATTTAGCGACGATGACGCGATATTCAACGATCCTGCCTGCACTGCTGATTCTGGGATCTCTGCTGCCTTTGAGGGCATCCGAGGCCGCCGAAGCGGTGGTTCCCAGCCAAGTCACAATGATCAACGAGATGATTGAGCAAGGTTGGCGAGATTTCGAGATTCGGCCTGCTCCTGAAGTGGACGACTCAACGTGGTGTCGTCGAGTCTTCCTTGACGTGATCGGGCGTGTACCTAACAAAAGCGAACTTTCCGAGTTTCTGGCTGCCAAAGGCAAAGACAAGCGTGCGAAACTCGTCGATACCCTGCTGCACGACGACGAATACACCGAAGAGTATGCCAGTCATTGGGCGACCGTTTGGACCAATATTCTCATTGGGCAATCAGGTGGCAATGGCCGGGATTCAATGATCAGTCGTGCTGGGATGCAGAAGTATCTCCGTGATTCCTTCGCACGAAACAAACCCTACGACCGCATCGTATTTGATCTGGTCACCGCGACCGGATCGACAAAACCCGGTACAGAGAATTTCAATGGGGCTGTCAACTTTCTGATCGACAAGGTGAACGAAGAGAAAGGTGTGCTCGCCACTAGCAGTACCTCACGAATCTTCCTTGGGCAGCAGGTGCAATGCACTCAGTGTCACAATCACCCCTTCAATCAGTGGAAGCAGCAAATGTTCTGGGAGTTCAATTCGTTCTTCCGGCAGACGCGGTCCCTACGTCGTTTCGTTGACGGCACGCGTGATATCGACCACGCCGAATTGATCGACGAGGACTTTGCTGGTGAGGCAAATGATCCAGAAGATGCATTGGTGTTCTATGAACTTCGAAACGGACTCACTCGAGTCGCTTACCCTGTCTTCACCGACGGAACTGCGATTGGTGTCAGCGGCTTCGTAAGCGATGTGAAACGCCGTAGCGAACTTGGGCGAATGATGCTCGCCAGTGAGAACATGGACAAAATGGGTGTCAACCGGATGTGGTCCTTGTTCCTGGGATTCGGATTCACGAAGCCAGTGGATGATCTGGGACCTCACAACCCATCGTCGCACCCTGAATTGCTGGCGAAGTTGGCGGCCGAGTTCCGCAAGAATAGTTATGACCTGAAGCAATTGATCACATGGATCACGCTTAGCCGACCGTACAATCTGGCTCCCGTCCTCGGATCGAATAACGAAATCGATGATCCGTCGATCGGTGAGATGCCAAAGTTCTCCCGTTTTTACCTGCGTCAGATGAGTGCTGAGCAACTGTATCAGTCTCTCGTGACAGCCACCGATGCC
>JAPOKD010000660.1 GCA_029977825.1 Planctomycetota bacterium
TACTCCTGGTAGTAAGGCAGCATCGGCAACCGGATTCCACCGCTCTTCCCTTTCTTGATGATCTCGTCCATGAATACCTCGTAGGTCAGTGGCTGCGGTTCACGAACACTTTGAGCGTTTCGAAGCTGAATCGCTTTATCAACTGACATGGCGCCCAGTGTTGCCACAGTATTCCGGTAGGCTGCTGCGCTACCAAGCAGAGGATTTGATGTATCGGCCTCCTTGGTGGCCAACACCCCTCCCTTATCCACTGCTTCCTGCATGGGCATTACATTCTGGGTCGTCTTCCCGATCGTCTCACGCGGCGTAGCTTCTTCTGCAGTAACGCCAGGAGTGGTAGACGCCTTGGGCTTGCCACTTGAGTTGTTCGCACTCGGGGAAGGAAGGCACCCACTGAATACTGAAATCGATCCCAGCAATAACGAAAGCATCAACTTATTCATCGCGATCTCGTCTTCAAAAAACGGTAAGGAAACAACAATAAGACAGCCGTGACATGCGTGCAGAGAACCACAGCAGTACGAACGAAACGATTGCTACCGCACAGGCTGACGGGAAACCACGATTGGTATATCAGGACTTGTGGACAACATACCGCATGCCCCAACGGGTCACAATCAACCCGAAGCGGGCAATCTGCCTGGCCACGAACATCAATCATCCCGGCGACACAACAATTCTCCTTGCCGCACGGTCTGTGGTCTATCCAAACGCGAAAAACCTTGCACCGGAGGGATATCCTTACCCACGCCTCGGAGGCTAAGTCTGCGTAGGACGGAGGACATGAAAAAAGTGGAAAACAATCTCAGCTGGCAAATGACCATGACCTTGGGAGTCCTACAAAGTCGCACTTCACAGTCGCCACTTTCTTGCCGATCAGTCGCCTTGGCTCACGAGTCAAGGTCATCGATTTTGGTGCCATGGGCGTTTCTTGGGTGGTAGACGCCCCGGTCACTCGAAACACCGTGGTGCCACCGCTGGTATCAGCACTCCTCGACGGTGAACGCAACGCAATCCAGGTGACACATACTCGCCGACGAACAAGTCGGTTTTAAGCGGATAGCTAACATCCCAACTGTCGCAACACACCCTCCATCGCATCTGCGTGTCTGTAGAAGCCGAGATCACTGGGATGTGATCCGTCCGTGGTGTCATCCCGATCCTTTCCTAGCAGTGATTCCCCTTTTACATAACCAATCTGCTTGAATCCATCGGCAAGAAGGCGCTCATAAGCAGCCCGAAGGGCCCCACGACTGCCAGCGTGCCTCTGGTGGGCGCCAGCTACAAAACCTGCGTTGGCATAGGTCCTGTCTTCAACAAGCAAGATCGGCGTCTCGGGGCGTGCATCTCGCAATTGCCTAACCAATGGCTCAGCACGGGCAGCAACCTCATGTCCAACCATGTTCGGTAAACAGTCGATCACGTAGGCAACTGGATCAAGTTCTGCAAGATATTTGCCGACTTCTTTTTCCATTTTCCCGTTGCCAGAAAACCCGAGGTTGATCACGGGTCTGTCGAGTCGCCGACCCAGAATGGCGGGATGCGGCATGCCCGGCCTCGATGCGCACGCCCCATGTGTGATCGAAGTTCCATAGAAAACAATCGGCTTTGCAGTCCTGGGAGCAATCGGCTTGAAATTTGCCCCAGACGGAACACCGATCCGCAAAAATTCGGTCCCATTATAAAGCGGCAAGTAGAGGGTGTAGTCACGCTCGCCGGGTAAAAGGTTGGCTACCAGACGGGTTTTGACATTTTGACTGGTAGGGCGACTCACCGCTACCCAACGAAGGTGCCCTGCCTGATCGGCAGCGTAAAGGTCAACTCCACTTACACCGGTTGCAGGCATGTGCGGTAACGCCAACTTGCTGGATGTCACCTTGTAATCAACCCAGATCTCGTTTGCATCAGTCCGAAATCGCACCAGCATCCCAGCTGAGTGCCGACTCAGGCTCCAAACCGGACTGCGCACCTCAGCCTTGGCGGTCGCCGGCAACCGATCAAAGTACTTCTCTGTCTGTTCCGCATCCCATCCTTTGCCCTCAATTCCCCATTCCTCAACATCGTGCCATTTCACACCTTCGCCCTGAGGCCCCCCCACAGCGAAAGTGGATGTTCCCAACGCCAACGCAGTTGCGGTGACAGTAGAACTGTGCAGTAACTGTCTTCGATTCAGCTTGGCTTTTAACACGATCGCTCCTCATCAAACGAAGTAATTGTTTCCGTGTTTCAACAAATTCAAATGGCTGTTGCTCCGGCCCTGTCACAAACAAGAGAGCCAACGGAGTCCAGAATACCACCATTTCACGCCAATGACACGCCAGCCAAAGGGGTCAAGCTGAGCCACCTGATTCGGCACCCTCAACACGGTTTCAACGGTTCTCAACCCAAAAAGCCGATCTAAACGACGCTGTGACGCGTACTGACACGCAAAACCTTTCCCCCTGATCAGACGTCATAGGCGACAGAGCCCCGCTTCGCAAACGTTCACAGAGTGACGATGGATTCGCCTCCCCATTTTAAGCTGCCAAGTTACGATCCACCCAGGGTGAGACACAACAGGCCTGTAACAGGTCCTTCAGCGATCACACAATACGTTCGACCTGCGACCTCGCAAATCACTTCGCTGTGCTCTGGCAAATTGCTGTGATTTGGCAAATTGCAGGGCTCTGGCAAATTGCTGGCAGAGCATCGACAATAAACCCGCGGCTGGCCAAACCGCTTCAATTCACACAGCACCTCCAAGTTCCAGCGTTTTCCCTAATAGCTCCCTTTCATCCTGCCTGACGATGCATAGTCCACTCGGAATCAAGACCATCACATTCATCACGCTCCTCGCGCTCACAGCTGGCTGTGGTGGGCTTCCTGATGAGGTCATAGAACGCGACCACAAAAATCGGCAAGGTGAAACCGTAACGTTGTCACTTAACAAGTACACCAATGACAACACCCTTAGTCTGTTCTCTGATATGCCGAGCATTCAGACACTGACGCTCGACAAAGCACAGATAAGCGACGCAGGCATGCAACATGTATCGAAGCTCACCAGCCTGCGAATGCTAGCGTTAAACGACACCAATATTACCGACGCGGCGTTTGGTGAACTACAGAAACTGAAAAACCTGACCCAACTGGAACTGGCCAACACCAAAATCACAGATGCAGTGTTCCAGAAGCTCAAGCAATTCAAAGACCTGCGGGTATTGAATCTGCAAGGCACCAACATCACGGACGAAGGACTGGCGAAACTTGCTGAAATGGAACAACTGCAGGCACTGGTTCTCAATGGTACCGCTGTTACAGATGCAGGCATCGCTCATCTTGCACGGCTCAAAGATCTGGATTCGCTTCGGCTTAATGAAACTCAGATTACGGATGCTGCCATCGAAAGCCTTCGAAACAACAAGAAGATTACCGACTTGCAGCTCAAAAACACGCAGGTTACTGACAAGATCACTGACGTGCTCAATGGATTCAGTGAACTTGCCTACCTGAACCTTGAGGGTACGGCGATTACCAACAAAGCATTGCAGGATTTAGCACCACTGAAAAAGATCCAATACTTGTTTTTTTCGAACACAGACACATCCCTGCCCGCCCAGGCACGGTGGTCTGGGATTCCGACACTGATGATGAATGACACCCAAAATGCTGACGACGAGTTAGCCTTTGCCGAGGGCACGAGCACGATTGAGTCCATTAGCCTGGTCAATAGCGACCTAACCGATGCAGGCGTCATGTCGCTGATGACGTTACCAAAACTGCGCCGACTATCGATTCAAGGAACCCAGATAACAGATGCCGGCATCAAACAGCTCTGCGAAAAAAAATCCTTGGAAGCACTCAA
>JAPOKD010000205.1 GCA_029977825.1 Planctomycetota bacterium
ACAAGGAAACTGCAGATAACTTTGAAAAAAAATCGCATTTGACTTCCGACAGATCTCATCCAGTTTTTACGCACAAACAGGCCGTATCCAAACCATGCAATCGGGTGTCAGGAATCTTCCGAAAAGGCAAACCAGAGATAGCCCCTGATTCTCCAGCGCATTCGAGCAGACTGATCCGAAAGCAGAAGCTTTCTACACCTGAAAGCATAACGAACCTGAAACAGACACGTCTCACAGCCACGCGTTAAACGACATCAACTCTTGAAAAGGCTGATCCGAGTCCAATCACTGAACTAAGACAACAGTGCACTCGTTAACCCCCCCAACAAGACCGATTCAATGACTTGCGGCCACGATGTGATACTTTGCCAATACGAGTGCCAATTCCCTGCGGCTCCAAACTTGTGACCGTCGTTGCGTTTCCGTGAAATTTGGCAAACGGTTGATAGCCCACGCACAAGCAAACGAGAACGAAACTTTGGACGAGTGAACCATCCTCAGCCACCCACAGTCATAGTGCTGCCAACTAGTGCCTGCGTTGGCACAAACATTGTTGCTAGCTTTTCACGTTGAGCTTGGCATCGTCGTCTCAACTCATGAATCCGAACGGCAGTGAATTATGTTGGGCGATTGGCCCGTTTTTCCTTGACACCCAATCCCAATACTGTACTTTTGTACACACATCGTCGTTAGTGGCGAATCATCGCTGGTCAGGTGTTTGACTGGCATCAGTTTCATCACACTCTTGGGGCAAAAGAGTTATGAGCAATGCATGGGGTCGTCAAGTTCTGGTTGTAGCTTTCACTGCTGTCTGCGTCATCGCCGCAGCACAGGATAAGACACAGAACAAAACACAGGGGGCAAACGCTCCCTCCGAACAAGGAGTTGCGTCGGACAGTCGTGAAGCGGTCAAAGGAAGGCTTCCACGGTACTTCGCATCACTGGTCAACAGTGATCAAAGGACCGAGATTTACCGGATTCAGGCGAAATTCCGCGACCAGATTGCTGAACTCAAACAGCAATTGGAAAAGCTTGAATCAAAACAGATGCAGGATATCGAAGCCGTGCTGACCACGGGCCAGCGTGAAAAGCTAAACGATTTCCGCAACAGTTCCCGCAAGAAGCGAAGCAAGGACTTCACCCCGGATGAGTCTCGAAACTCATCGGAAGCGATGATCGATCCAGCGACTCAGACTTCCAACCTTTCCGACTAGTGATGCCTGCCGTACATGCTGAATGACTCGGCACGATCAGAACAGTCGGTGCGCGATTTCAACCGCAGCACCGGCTGTTCTTTCTGATGCGAACCACGCACCATTGTGTTTCTGATTGGCAAGGTGAACAGTTCATCCATGCAACTTTCTGGCGGCAGGATTCGACTGGCCACAATATGATTTTCATTCACCAGAGAACGTAGTTACATGATCTAATGGAAGGGGCGTCCGTCCTGTGGTTATGCTGCGATCATTGCCAAACTCTGAATCCTGAAAATTCACTCCGAATATTTCCGATATGAATTACAAACACCAAATTTTCATTCTGTTTTTTGCAGTCTTCAGCCTGTTGATTCAGAGTCCCGCAACTTCAGCTGACGACACTGATTCCGCAACTTCCCAACCGGAACCATCTCCTGGAATCCAAGTGACAACCACAGACCTCCCAGAACTACCACTTGAACTCACCAGCTTTGGCGGCGCTGTCGCTGACGGCACTTTATTTATCTACGGCGGCCACTCTGGAACGGCTCATTCGTACTCGACGGAAGAACAATCTGATCAGTTTTGGGCGTTGGATCTGAATGCACCTCAAGAGTGGAAACAGTTGCCCTCGGGTCCACGTTTGCAAGGTTTGGTGTTGTTACCCTACGGGAATTCAGTGGTTCGCTTGGGTGGATTTACTGCGCGCAACGCTGAAGGTGAAGAACATGATCTGCACTCCCAAAAAACAGTCAGCAGATTTGACATTGGCAAGAACCGTTGGGTCGACCTTGCCCCACTGCCGGAACCACGATCGTCATTGAGCGCCGCAATCGCCGGTGATCATATCTACGTGATTGGAGGCTGGGCACTCAAAGGGGAAGAGACAGATTGGCACGGTACGGCATGGAAATTGAACCTTGCAGATCCGAACGCAGCATGGCAACCACTTGCAAAACCTCCTTTCAAAAGGCGTGCCCTGTTTGCAACCACCCATAATGGGAAAATCCATGTGATCGGTGGGATGAATTCTGATGGCGGCCCAACCACTCGCACCGATGTTTACGACCCCGAATCAGATAGCTGGTCACAAGGACCAAACCTGCAAGGAAAACCACTCACAGGATTCGGCTCGGCGGCACATGCTCTGGGCGGATATCTGTACGTCAGCACGATTGATGGAAGTGTGCAACGACTCAATGAAGCCGAAAAGAAATGGGATGTCGTTTCCGAATATGAACCCGCACGGTTCTTTCACGTGATGGTGCCGTGGACCGAAACAAAAATGCTGCTTGTCGGAGGCGCAAACATGTCTGTTGGCAAGTTTACAGACTTGGACGCAGTGGAAATCCTTAGCGAATAGCTGTGCTTCCACGAAAGTGGATCGTAGCAACGCAGTTGATCAATCAACGATCATCAAGGTTCGATTCGTCTCCACCGCGACTCATATCCAGCATTCGCGCGATGCTCCGGAGCCTGCTTACCACACGATGACATGCCGCCACATGGTCGCTCTTCAGTTGGCAGACCAGAACCTGTAAATACAGGATTTTATCACTGGACAACTCGATGGATTCGCTCCACTGTAAGGCTTCGCCAGGCTGGTGCTCGTGATCAAGCTGAAGCTCGACCACGCGGCCTAGCCACTTCCGCGGTGGGCTACCCGAGCCCTTGGCACCTCGATTACCGGTATCACAATCGCTCGCTGCCGTTTCCAAAACCGCCTCAACCAACAGTATTCCCGCCCTGTATTCTTCATCCGTTTCGTAAACAGCCAATAACATGGCCCCGGCCTCTGGAACCTGCTGCTCCTTACTGGATCCCCTCTTTGCGATCGGATTCCCTTCGTTACTGACACGTGACCGACCACCGCGATTTACTGGGTGCGGCGAAGGAAAAAACGCAGGCTCAGTCTGTGACTCGGTACTCGCGTCACTTCCTTGGTCCCACGATTTGCCATACATAGATAGGTCCTGTTTCGAGGCTCGGGAAAGTCCTGTCTGTTCACTGAATAAACAACAGATACTAACCATTCGCGTCCACCACCAACTGTCTCCGCAGAGAAACCGCAAGCATTGCGGATTCACGCAATGCGAAGAGAGACGTTAGGGCAGTCGCTCAAGTGCAATCAGGCTCAGGTAGCCAAAATAGCAGCAACGGTCGTCGCTGCCGTTTCGATACGATAGATACGCGGGCCCAGATCAACGGGCTTGAAAGACTGCGAAACTGCCAGCTTTACCTCATCATCAGTCCAACCACCCTCCGGGCCGATGGCAGCATGGAAAGTCCCTGATGCTGCATTATCCTGAGTCAGTTGATCCGTGGCTGGGTGCGCAATCCATCTTGTTCCATCAGTACATGATGAAAAAAAAGCGTCGGCCTTGATCGGTGCTCTCAAGTCCATGAGTTGATTCCGACCCGACTGTTTACATGCCTCAATCACACCGCGACGCAGTTTTGCAAGCAATGCATCGGTGGGTGGGCGTTGTGTGCGCTGAGCAATCAAGGGCGTCAGCGAACATACGCCCATTTCGGTCAAACGCTCGATCAACTCTCTCGAGCGATCTGGTTTTGGCAGTGCGACGGCAAGGTGGATCTCACGTTGGGGTTCACGATTGACGGCCCGAACAGCATCGGCCTGGCAGTGGCATTCTCTGCGTCCCACCTCGACAAAGTGCGCATTTGCTTCGTTTCCTCGACCGTCAAATAACACCAGATCGTCGCCCACCTGAACTCGCATGACGCGACTGGCATGTTGTGCTTCTGCCTCAGGCAAACCGACCAAGCCGCCCAACATGGGCAAATCAGGGACAAAGTATCGTCGTGTCATCGTTTATCACACCGAAATCTGGCAATTTTGGTCATCAGGTAGCCTCAGGCATTCTCAAGAAGATACTACACGTGAGCCGATCTTAAAGAGGACATGGCAGTCCTGATCCCAAGGACTCATCCACCGCATTGCCTGATTATTTCCGCAGGAACTGAATTGACGCTGTCCGAACATCAGCCATTTCCCGGCTACCTGCACCACTGGTCACTCCGGCGCCCACCCTTTCTCAGCTGCCCTGATTTCTTTTATTCCGGGCAACCCCAGCGCGAAGCACTCGCCTCACTGCAGTATTTTGCTGGCAGCAACTGGAAGCTCGCTTTCCTGACAGCCGCAAGTCGTGCCGGGGTCAGTCATCTTTTGAATCATATGGTGTCACTGCGTGGATTTGGCGCCTATCCCATCGACGTCATTGTGACCCGCAGTGGGGACTCTTGTTCATTGTCTCCATTGCATCAACTCGGTTCCGTGCTGGGGTACCGGCAACGCATCGACATCACGCAGCACATGCTTGATACGGCAATTCAACAGAGCGAAAGACAAGGCATCCGTACGCTATGGCTTCTCGAGAATTGCCCAGCATCCAGCATTGGTTTCGCTGCTGATTTCGCGCAGCGTCATCGAAATTTTTCGGTCGTCGCAACAACTCAACCTGAACATCGACCGTTACTGCAACTGAATGCAGGCATGTGTGGCATGCAAATCGAACTGGAACCGCTACCCCTGCAAGACACCTCATCCTATGTGACTGCAGCTCTGCTTCAGGCTGGCAGCACTCGTTCGATTTTCAGCCAAACCGCCATCAAAAGTCTGCATGATTTGAGCGATGGCCTGATCGGCGAAATTGCAGTACTCGCAGAGTCCGCACTAACGATGGCCGCGTGCAGCGGTCTATCCAAAGTAACGCCAACCGTTATTGAACAAGTCTTTGAAAATCAAAAGCTGCACTGTCTTCAGCGAAGCCGTGAATCAGAAGTACTGCAGGTTTCCCGTGCTGCCTGACCAGCTTTCCCTGTCAGCAATCGACCTGCGAAGGTTCTGAGATGTGACGGTAATGTCAGTCCAGACTTGGCGCACTGATATTGCCTGCATCACCCAAGCGTATCAAGCAGCATTTTGCCCGCACACAGGGCAGTCGCTGCGTTGCCCGACATTCATTGTGTGGAATGTCATCCGCCTGAGGTCCATTCGCAATAATCTCCCGGCCAACGGATCACCCAAGCCAGCAAGCACCTTGACGGCTTCCACGGCTCCGAGGCAAGCCACGGTGCCTGAAACGGCTCCCAGCACAGGAAACTGCCTTTTCCATGTGGGCGGATCCTTGGGAAAAATACATTGCAAGCAGGGGGACTTTCCTGGAATCACTGTCGTGATGTGCGCTTCCATCTCGAACATGGCACACTCGACCAGTGGTTTGTTCTGCAAAACCGCCTGACGATTCATGGCAAAGCGTTCGGGGAATAGTGGTGCACAATCAACAATCAGATCACATTGCTCAACCAGACCTGCCGCATTTTCCTCATTCACGTTTTCAGCAACAGAAACAATTTCGAGCCTCGGGTTGAGATCCAACAGGCGTCGGCGAATCGACTCAATTCGCGGTTTACCAATCCAATCGTGCGTCATCAGTAGCTGTCGATTCAGATCACTTGGTTTGACATCACCGGCATGTGCCAACACCAGTTTCCCGACGCCAGCCGCCGCCAGTTCATAAGCAACCACGCTTCCGACTCCGCCAACTCGCGAGATCATCACCGAAGCATCTTTCAGGCTCTGTTGTCCCTGCTGTCCCAGATCAGGAATCCACATTTGCCATTCATAAACCGCTTTTTCCTCATCTGTCAGTGCATTCGCAATGTTGCTTTTTTCAGTCATCATTGATTTTCCATTCAAGCGTTCGACAGATCTGGCAAATCAAGCGGCCACTCTGCCCCACATTTTGAGACACTGCCTCTTTGCTGCCCATGGCGGGCAAGGGGAGGATTCCACCTCAAGCAGCGGGCCAGAAATTCACTTCCAGCTGTTATCGTTTCAGAAGCATGGTATCAGGCAAGAATGTCATCAGCGACCTGCCCTGCGACATCGGTAAGCCGAAAATCCCGTCCGGCATATCGATAGGTCAAGCGTCGATGATCCAACCCCATCAGATGTAAAATGGTGGCATGAAGATCGTGCACGTGCATTTTATTTTCGGCTGCATAATATCCATAATCATCTGTCGCGCCGTAAGCGTATCCACCCTTCACCCCACCTCCTGCCATCCACATCGTAAAACCATGAGGATTATGGTCGCGGCCATTATTCCCCTGAGCTGTGGGGGTCCGCCCAAACTCACCACCCCAAATCACCAGCGTGTCCTCCAGCAAACCACGACTCTTAAGATCCTGCAAGAATCCCGCGATTGGTTTATCAACTTCGGCAGCATTCTTCGTGTGACCAGCATAGAGATTCCCGTGCTGATCCCATTGCACCTCGCTGTCACTGTGGGTGACTTGCACAAAACGCACGCCATTTTCGAGGAATCTTCTGGCCATCAAGCACTGCCTGCCAAAGTCCTCGGTCACGGGATCGTCAATTCCATACAGGCGCTGGGTTGCTGCTGTTTCCTTTGTCAGGTCCTGCAACTCCGGCATAGAACTCTGCATTCGATAAGCCAGTTCGAAAGAATCCAGCCTTCCCTCCAGCGCCGTATTGGCCCCCACACTCTCCAAATGGTCCTGATTCATGGCACGAATCAGATCCAATTGGTAGCGTTGATTTCGCGAATCAATTCTTTGGTTGCGAATGTGCTTGACGCCAACACTTCTGGCATTGAGCGATGCATTTCCAATTGGGGTCCCCTGACAGTGTGCCGGCAAGAAAGCGGCTCCCCAATTGTTGACCCCACCGTGGGCCAAAGTAGGGCAGATGGTAACGAAGGCAGGCAAATTTTCATTTTCCGTCCCCAATCCATAGGTCAACCACGAACCAAGACTTGGACGCACGAATTGATCACTACCCGTGTGCAATTTCAGCAAGGCACCACCATGGGCGGGATTAGTGCCATGCAGTGACCGCAAAATACACAAGTCATCAATATGATTGGCAACATTGGGGAACAGCTCACTCACCGGCAGTCCACTGTCGCCGTGCTGCCTGAAACGCCAAGGCGAGCGTAACAGGTTGCCCTGTTTCGCAAACGTGACTCTCGGCAAATCGAATGGTAACGGTTTGCCATGATCTCGATCCAGCAATGGCTTGGGATCAAAAGTATCCACATGCGATGGCCCGCCTTTCATGAACAGAAAGACAACACGTTTGGCCCGTGCCGGAAAATGCGTTTCTCTGGGCGCCAAAGGCCCAGCAGCGTGGACCGCCCCTGTTTCCTTGATGGGGTCTGCAGCGGGACAACTCTGCTGTAACAGATGCAGAAACGCGAGGTTGCCAAAACCTACGGCGCTATTTCGTAGCACGCTGCGTCTTGTGCGCAATGATGATTTCAACATTTTGTCACCTTTGATAGATGAATTCATTGCTGGCGAAGAGACTCTGACAGAATAGCGACCATCCCTTGCTTATCCATTGATCATCGACCGCGTCTGCATTCAATCTGGCACCTGATTGAATCTGCGCAAGAAAATCGATGGCACGACGGGACTCACGTTCATCGGGGTAACGCCCCAGCACTCGCTGATAGGCTATCTCAACTCGCGATGCGTCACTCGCCGACAACTGAAGCAGACTTTCGGCAAGCGCGTCAGCTGAATCAAGCACGAGATCCGAATTCATCATCAACAGAGCCTGGGGTGCGACAACGGTTTCGCTGCGATTCCCGGTTGGCATCGTAGGGTCCGGGAAATCAAACTGCTCAAACATTGTGTACAGGTTATTACGAATCACCGGCAAATAGACTGCTCTTCTCAGACTGTCGTACCGTGTGTGATCAACTGACGTGTGATTGAACACAAATTGTCGATTACGCAAAGGTACGGTCTTGCCAGCCATGGTTCTTTCCAGACGTCCTGAGATCGCAAGAATCGAATCCCGAATCTGCTCAGGCTCCAGTCGCTGCATGCGAAACTTCCACAACAGCCGGTTATCGGGATCAACTTTTCTGGCATCCGATTCATGTGGATGAAGAGCAGACATCTGGTAAGTGCTGGAACTGAGAATCAGGCGATTGAGATCTTTGGTTGACCAGCCCGATTCCATGAACCAACGCGCCAGCCAGTCAAGCAATTCAGGATGGGATGGACGATCACCGAGCACTCCAAAATTCTCAGTTGTTCTGGCCAGCCCCTGACCGAAATGCCATCGCCAAACACGATTGACGTAAACGCGAGCGGTCAGCGGGTGCTGTGTACTGGCCATCCAACGTGCAAATTCCAATCGTCCACTCTGGTGCCGTGGAAAAA
>JAPOKD010000601.1 GCA_029977825.1 Planctomycetota bacterium
AAGGTTGGTTGGATGGGCCAGTTGGTATCGATGCGATCAAAGGAGAATGCAAAAATGATCAAGCGGCCCGGGCCCGCGTTTGCCTCGAAAACAAGCGGGTCTCCCGCCTCGGAGAATGCAAGCGATGTCGCATCTTTGACTCGCAGTCGACGATAGTTCTCGAAATTTACCTCGGTCAGGTTGCCCAGTTCGGTCGTTCGAAAAGGTGCGAAGATTGGGTGTTCAGCGTATACATAGCGGAAAGTTCCCGGGACTTTGGGTTGCTGTTGTGATGTCTCTGCTTCAATCCCCATCTCCCGCAGAAAGCCGGAAATCACGGGAGTGATCTTATCGACAAACAGGATGACACCACGTCCGGCACTCAGGTCACTTCTGACAGTTGAACGCACGTCTGCGGATTGCAGACGCTGACTCTCAAGACAAAGGACGTCGGGTGCTGTCGCTGCGGTACGCACCAAAGGTGAGTCTGCTTCAGAATCATGGGTGACCCAGCGGTCCGACATGACTTCGGGGCTTAGTGCACGGCGAAGGAACAACGAGTCGGCGATCAGTTCTATTTTTCCCTTGCGTACAGGAGGGAGTGAAAAGTACACGCGGTCGTCACCTGTTAGATCATCGGTGTCTCCCTCAAGTGTGATTTCCCCCGCTGTCCACTCGGTTGGATCAACTTTCCACTGGGCGAAAGCTGTGCCGTAGGTAATCGGACTGTCTGCGGCGCCAGTTTGTCCGTGAGCCGTATTGTTCTGGTTGGATGCTGGTTCCAAGGAAACACGTTCCATCTCTCGTCCACGGTCACGGAAAACGATTTCGCTTGGGCCGTGGTCTCCCTGCAAGGTGACGGTAACACCTACTTCTACCCACGAATCACCCTCTCGGGAGACTCGTCGGGCGGTTGGAGCCGAGAGGGCAAGATTTGTGGTTTTGATTTCCGCACTGTTCGCAATTTTAATCTCAATTCCGCTGAGAAAGGGAGGCGAGTTGGCATCGAGTAGCCATTGATTTGTTTGGCAGTCGCTCATCAGAATGATGCGGCGTTTCGCGCCAAGCGAATCACGGAGCATTTCGGCAGCGGTCCGAAAAGCATCCACAAAGTCTCCTCGCTCGGAACCGGGCGTGATGCCTTGGACGGCCATAGCGGCTGCAGGTTTGCCATCGCCCAGATGAGCCATGATTCGGGCTGTGGAACCAAGTTCGATTACACCGATTTGTACACTGATGTCGGAAGATTCAATTTCGGCGACCAGAAGCTTGCGGGATTTCTCGAAGCCGTCCCGCGTTTGTGCGCTTAACGTATTGTCAAGAATATAGACTCGACTCTCTTGGACGACGACTGTTTGCTCATTGTTAAAATAGGGCCATGTGAAGGCAGTGATCAGCAGCAGCATGCCGATGATCCGCAGCAGCATCAACGGCCAATTGCGGGGCCACATGGGACGCGCGCGGGCTACCGGTTGATCATCAAGAAATCGTAGCGTTGGGAATTCGACAAGGTTCTTTTCATCCCGTCTGCGGAGGTGCAAGTAGATCGGCACCCCAACGAGCAGGCTTCCGAACGCCATGATTGGAAACAGCAAACTCATGCTTACATCAACCGCCGGCGTTCTTTGAGGAAAAGAGTCAGAGCTTCCCAGGGGTCCGTATCCGTTCTTACCACACAGTGTGGCATCTCAAGAGAATGGAACAAGTTGCGATACCCGGCCATGAATGACTCGAAACGTTTCAGATACTTCGCTCGTGCTGCTGCGGGGTCAACCATTCGGCGTGCGCCGTTTTCCAAATCGCGAAAAACAGCGGGTTGAGAGAATGGAAATTCCAGTTCATCACGATCCAGTACCTGAAAAATCATGCACTCATGACCCAGAAATTTGAGTTGCTGAAATGCCTCGGTGATTCCACCGGAATCTTCCTGTAAATCAGAAAAGAACAGCACGATGCTGCGGCGATGAATCAGGCGGATCATGTTTTGCAGCAGGTCAGCGAGCTGTGCACTTCCAGCGGCTGACAAGCTCTGTAGTTGCTGGATAATTGTGTTGAATTGACTTTGCTTTTGAGAAGGCCTGACGAATGCTGCTGCTTCATACTGTCCCTGGTGAGTCAATAACCCGACTGCATCGTTTTGTCGGAGCATCATCGAAGTTAACGCGACCGCCAGTGTCTTGGACACCTCCAGTTTTGATCCCCAAGCTTCGCTCCCGCGGTATTTCATGGAGGCGCTGGTGTCGATAACGACATAGACACGAACATTCGTTTCTTGTGTGTATTTCTTGATGCACAGCCGGTTACTGCGTGCATACAATTGCCAATCCAGATGTCTGAGGTCATCGCCGGGCTGGTAATCACGGTATTCGCTGAATTCGACGCTGATACCATGAAATGGACTGCGGTGCATGCCGTCCAAAAAACCCTCAACCAGATATCGCGCTTTCATGTCCAACGTGTGAAGCAACGACATGACCTTGGGGTCAAACCGTTCGATCAGTCGATCATTTTCAAGAACGGTCATCCATGCTACCTCTTTGAGATCGGAGCATTTTGTGGGACCTCAGCAAGCAGTTGCTCGATAATGTCATCCGTGGACTTTTGCTCGGCATCGGCCTGGAAACTACGAATGACGCGATGTCGTAAAACCATCGGAGCCACAGCTGCGATATCTTCGCAGGCAACATTGAAGCGTCCTGTGCAGGCTGCCCGCGCACGACCAGCCAGAATAAGGTTCTGGCTGGCGCGAGGGCTCGCTCCCCAGCGAATCCAAGTCGCTACGCCGGGTGCGATGTCCGGTGTGCCGGGACGGGTTGCTCGCACAAGTCGCGTGGCATAGTCAATGACGTTGGCTGCCGCAGGTATGTGTGAGATTGCATCGCGGTACGCCATCACTTCGTGCCAGACGAGCTGCGGCTTCAATCCGTCAAGCGGAGTGAACGAATGACCCGCAACAATTTGGGTTTCCTGTTCGTGAGTCGGATATCCGAGTTGCAATTGAAAAAGAAATCTGTCCAACTGAGCCTCAGGTAAGGGGTAAGTACCTTCCTGTTCAATTGGATTCTGTGTGGCCAGTACGAGGAACGGTTCGGGTAATTGATCCGTACGTCCCGAAACCGTGACAGTGCGTTCCTGCATTGCTTCCAGTAAAGCTGCTTGAGTTTTGGGCGGCGTGCGATTGATTTCATCGGCAAGCAGAATCTGCGTGTAAATAGGACCTCGCACAAACTGGAATTCTCGGTGGCCAGATTCTTCTTCCTGAAGAATGTCTGTCCCTGTGATATCAGGTGGCATCAAATCTGGTGTGAATTGGATGCGTTTGAACTGAAGTTGCAGGACTCTTGAAATCGCACCCACCAGTAGGGTTTTTCCCAACCCGGGTACACCTTCCAGAAGGCAGTGTCCATATGAGAACAGGGCGTACAGGATTGCCTCCGTGTTGTCCTCTTGCCCGACCACGCACTTCCCGACTTCGTTTTTGATCGTCTCAACCTTTGCCGGCAAGCTGTTGATAATGCGGGCGGCGTTGTCGGCGGTTACCTCTATCCGTTCACGGGGAGGAGCGACCGCGGTTGGCTGGTTGGGCTCACCGGCAGGTGATATCAGTTTGCCCTCAAGCGGCGATTCCGATTTTGATGCGTCCGTCATGAAGCTGTTTTCCCCGTCGTGCTGTTTTTGGGCGTTGGTCCAAAACAGTGTCCTGGTTAGTTCTCGTTTAAAGTCACTGGTGGCGGTATCGAGGTAGTGACCCCTTCAACACCGCCAAGGCTGGAATTCTAGCAGGACAGGGCGATTCTTGGCTTGCAGAGTTAGTTTTTCAGCAAAACCGAGCTGTTTCTGGATGAAATGACGTTCTGATTCTGTTTGTTAACCTGTGTCGTCTTGAAAACACTGTTTCGTGTGATCATCACGACACGCAGTCCCCAGTGGTGTGGCATGCATCGTTCTGCCATGGCTGACGCATGCGTTTGGGCGTACTACGAATTCACGCCTCGCCGGCCGGCCGTTTGCTGGATGATCAAATTGAGCGAGCCTCTACTATGATCGACTGTGTTTTATGCTGCTGGGCTCTGGGAATCGTCTGCCTGTTGAACTGTCAGTGGGGGCTTTGTAGGTTATCCCGCTCTGCGGGACGCTCAGTCCTTCTCACCTCCCTGTTACTGACTCAGGAGTCATTTCATGTCTGATCGTATCGTTC
>JAPOKD010000427.1 GCA_029977825.1 Planctomycetota bacterium
GCACTCGTTCGATGTGAATTTGTTCCAATGCTGCAAGTGTCATTTCCACTGGTTCATCGGTCCGACCACTCGCAGGTGTGCTCTGTGTAGCAGGGGCGAGAGCGAGGTCAGTCACTTCGATGCGGTTTTTCGTGTTCAATACGACGGCCCGTTCAACGACATTTTTAAGCTCGCGGATGTTTCCCGGCCATGAGTATTCGAGCAGCGCCTGCTTCGCATCATCGGAGAAACCCTCAATTCTCCGCCCCATTTCCTGATTGAATTGAGTCAGGAAATATTCAGCCAGTTGAAGGCAGTCTTTGCCCCTTTTTCGAAGCGGCGGCACGATGATCTCGACAACGTGCAAGCGGTAGTACAAGTCCTGTCGGAACTTACCTTCACGAACCATGGTCTGCAGATCTCGGTTGGTAGCAGCGACAACCCGGACATCGACTTTGATTGCCTCGTGTCCGCCAACCCGCTCAAACGGATGTCCCTCTAGCACACGTAGGAATTTGGCTTGTACCTCGGGGCTCATTTCACCGATTTCATCAAGCATCAAGGTCCCGCCGTCTGCAGCTTCAAACTTGCCACGTTTACGCTCGGTTGCTCCGGTGAAAGCCCCTTTCTCATGGCCAAATAATTCACTCTCAAGCAAGGTAGGCGACAGAGCGGCGCAATTTAAACAGATCAACGGCCCGGCATTACGTTCGCTTGCATGGTGAAGCGCGGCAGCTACGAGTTCTTTACCCACGCCTGATTCACCACGAACGAGGACGGTCGCGTTGGTAGGGGCTGCCATGCCAATCTGTTGAACAATCTCGCCAATTGGCGCACTCTTGCCAACTATGTTGACTTTGTTGCCCAGCCGACTCTGCAATTCCTTGATCTGCTTTTGACTCTGACGCAATGACCGATCCAAGCGTTTGCGGTCGGAGAGATTTCCGAGTGATGCACCAAAGATTTCGCAGATAGCAACGATGAATTCGAGTTCGTCTGAGCCAAGCGGTGGCGTGTCTGCGGTTGTGGTGACGTGTACAACACCTCGGAGTTGGTTTCGCTGGTCCCGCGCTGGTGCCATGACAACACTCTCAGCGTCGAGCTCGCCGCGGCTATTTTCGGTGGCCAGTTGTTCGTCACCCATGACGTTGCGGGCCAGTACTGCCTCCCCGTCTTCGGTGGCAACTGATGCCAGCAGAGATTCAGGTGGACGACGGTAGCTTCGTGATCCCGATTGGCGGGTCCCGGCTAACGGAATGTCCGGCAACTTGCCGTCCGATTTTTTTGTTCGGCATACGTAGACTCCCGCCGTGTCCAAAGCCACGTGAGCAGCTAGGCAATCCAGCACAATGTCGACTGCTTGCTCGATCCCGTCACATCGTGCCAGGGAGAACGCGAGTTGAAGCAAATGTCCGCTGGATTGTCCCTGGCTGGCTTCAGATGCAGATTTGGCAGAACCGGCAGGATCGAAAAGAAAGGAACTGTGCCGTCGCCGATCTGTGATGGCAGCAGGGTCCATCTCGAGTGTGATCTGGTCGTCAGTCGCTTGGCTCGCTGTGGTCGCAGTTCGTACTGGTTCACCAGTCCCCCCTTCGATTCTGCGAGCAAACGTGATGGCAAAGCCAGCGACTTCGATCAGGTCCGAATCTTCCAATCGTGTGGGGGAAGAAACGGGTTGCCCATTGAGCAAAGTTCCGTTCCGACTGTCCAGATCCTCGAGAATCCAACTGTCCACGGACCAGGAAACGCGAGCGTGCTGGCGACTCGCTTGCTCGGTACGAATCACGATCTCATTCGCTGAGGCTCGGCCCAAAACGGCCCCTTTCGGTGAGGAAAGACGAAATACGTCGCTCCATCGTCCCGCACTGCGCAGGATCAAGTACGCACCTTTATCTTTCATTTCTGCCACGGGCTGAGGAAGAGGATTTTCCGACTGATTACGATCCATTGCAGTCAAAATGCATGCTCCGAGGTCTTGGGACCGGCTTTTGAAGCCTAAATTTGACCATTGCTGTTCCGCTTTTTGCTCCCTCCAAACTAGAATCTGTGACATTTCCCGTCCACCGTTGATAGATAGACGAGACCGCATAACCTTCAGTTGCCGATGTTTTTTGAGTGAACTATCTTCTTCATGAGGCAGTTTTTGCTCGAAAAATAGCGAAAGCTTGGTCACAATAAGCTATAGCTAATAAAACCTTTTAACTTCTGGCTGTGTCCGACACCGCCAGCATCCCCGGAGATCCACCGCGATGGATTTTGCCTTGAAAAGTATGTTTCGTTCACTGTTCCCCGTCTTTCTTGGCGTTTTGACGCTGACCAGCACTGTTCAAGCTGGGCAGTTTGGCGGCGGAAACCGAGCTGTCGGTGGTGTCATGATTGATGCCTCAGGCGTGATGCGGACGGCAACCGTGCAAGAGTTGCAGGAACTCACAACCGCTATCGAGCAGGGATGGGCTCCGCTTGCTGGTGATATCGCCAAGCAGGCCAACATGCGTATGGTTTCTTTGCGTGGAATCCAGAATGCGATCATGAAGGCAAATAAGGAAGGTCGCGAGATTCCACGTGAGGTTCAGTATCTGGCTGGCTTGCAGCGAATTCAGTACGTATTCGTGGACAAAGACAAAAACGACGTCATTATCGCTGGTCCAGCAGAGCCATGGAAAGTGCGACCTGATGGCTTTGTTGTGGGCACTGTGACTGGCGGAGCAACAATGCGTCTGTCAGATCTGGTCATCGCTCTGCGAAGTGTCGAGACCGCACGCCAAGAAGGAATCAGTTGCTCGATCGAGCCGACTGCTGAGGGACGTCTGCGTCTCCAGAAGTTGATGCGTCGGATTACTTTGCGTCCCGGACAGAACCCTGCAGTCTACGAAGCGTCCATGCGAGAAGCCTTTGGGCCACAAACAATTCAACTGACAGGGGTTCCCACTGATTCGCGGTTTGCCCGAACCATGGTCGCTGCGGACTATGAGATGAAACGTGTTGCAATGGGGTTGGCTCCTTCGCAAGTCAATGGTTTGAACAGCTACCTTGAAATGGCCAAAAACAGTGCTCACGCTTCCAATCAGAATCCTCGTTGGTGGATGGCCTGCGATTACGACTCGCTAGCGAAGAGTGAAGACGGATTAGCTTGGAAGTTGAGTGGCCAGGGTGTGAAAACCATGACTGAGATCGATGCTATCAGCGACGATGGAACAGCATCACAGACAGGCAGGAAGGATAAGTTCGCTCAAGCATGGGCCGATGCCATGACCGAGAAGTTCACGGAACTTTCACAACGCATGCCGATCTTCTCAGACCTCCAGAACATCATGGACATGACCATTGTTGCAACTTTGATCTCACAGGAAGGTCTTGCGAAGAAAGCGAACCTCGATCTCGAACTGTTCACAGTGAAAAGCGATGATCTGCCCCTCTCAAGCTATGTGACCCCGAAGGCTGTTGACCCGCAGTGCAGTTTCATTCGTGGTCGTGGTGGTAAATGGGTTGTAACAGCATCCGGTGGTGTTGATATCAATGGCTTCGAGGTTGTTGAGAAGCAACAAACCGACGCAAGTCTTGCCAAGGTTTGCAGCACAGCACTTGCCGGCACTAACGAAAACTGGTGGTGGGACAAGTAGGGCTTACGCCTTGCGTTCATGTATTGCTGTCTGATCAAACTGACATGTTTGAAAGGGCAGCATCAGGACATCTCTCTCTCAGGCCGGAAATAGCCGATACGCGTTTTTCCAGTGTCCTTGATGAAGTGGATGAACCGTTACTACGGGCACGTGAAACGCCTGGCTGCAACCTCCCGTATCGTGATTCCCAAATGCATCTTGACTTAGATGGTTTGATCTGGAGTAATGCGGTTTCGTCCTGGTCGTAGTCCTGGGTTGGTAAGTGTCGCTCGGTGATGCCATGTCGTTGCACAACGGTTATTCCCCAGTCGTGGTGGATTGAATCTGATGAGCTCCTGGGGCTACCGTACTTTTGAAGATGGCATTGCTTGTGATTGGCTCGAGGATCTTCATGATTCGGATCCAATCGCGTTTTTTGTGAAATGTTTGGACCTGACCGGACTGGACTATCTTGATTTTCTGGCGTGCGTTGGTGTCATATGCACTGCTGAAATGTTACGTGGTATCAAAGTAGGACCGCGATCTGGACTTCCCGAGTCCGCTGTGCATTGGTGTGAACAGTATCATGAATTGGACTGCGGTTTCCTGATTCCCCGTGCCGTTGAGGGTTTAAGGCATGTTCTTTCCAGTCGATCAGAAATGTGGGTGCGGTGGGACGATGAAGCCGATCGTTTTGACTGTTGGCTTGAACATCAGCAGAAACTGGTCGAGGACCTGCAAGAGGTTCTTAGTCACGAAACCTGATTTTGTTGCATGACGCTCGGAGAAAATATCACTTGCCCTTCGGGCAGTGTTCGGGAAAGTGTTAGACTGAGGCCGTGCTGACTTGATTGCCGATCTTTTTGAATAGGTGTTGCTTTGACGCAGGATTCGCCCACCGTCTCCGACGCAGAATACTCTGGCCAGGAGCCGGGACGTTGGCATGCGAACCATGGCAACTTGTTGCTTGGTTTCGTTCTACTCATTTTCATCGTCGGCGGCGGTGTTCTTTTCTATAAGCAGAACCTGTCGTTTGCGAAGCCAAGTTTTCCGGATGCTGGCAGTATTGACGCTGTGTTTGATGATATGGGAGCAGCCTCTGGGACTGCAATCGTCCGCATTCTGGGTGCTGCGAATGATCAAGGGACGATGAAGATTGCCATCTACGGCTCCGAATCAACTTTTGGAAGTCCGACTGAAGCAGTGTTTGCCAGCGTGCAGCCGATTGCGTCTGGGCAGGTTTACCTGCCGGTGCCACTGAACGCGTTACCTGCGGAAATCGCGATAGCTGTTTTTCACGATGAGAACGACGATGGTATGCTCAATAACAATGCTATTGGATTTCCAAGTGAACGGTATGGATTTTCTCGTAATGCCAGAGGTTTGACTGGTCCTCCGACTTGGTCCCAGACCGTCATTCCCAGACCACGCGATGATGGGACCATCGAGATTTTTGTGCGTTAGAAACTGTGGTTTGGGATGATGTCGAGAATCGTTCTACACAGCACAGAAATTTTCTCATGACGGTGCATGGGAGAGAAAGACTTCTGCTGTAGAAGTGCACGTCCTGCGATTCCCGGCTCGCGAGCTGTCTGCTCTAAAACTTGTAGAGAAGTAATAGCGAGTAATAAACATCGTTAGGTTTTGCACCCTGTGGAGTGCTGTCATAACGGTCAGTCGCTGCAAGTTTCAGGCTGAGGTTTTCGCTGCCATCGAGAAGGATTTCCCAGGAAACGTCACTGACAAGGCGGTAGTCGCCAAAGTCTTCCCAAGCTGGAAAGTAATCAAACTTCCCTTTCAGTTTTTGCCGTGAAGTGATTTGTCGCTCCGCTTCCATGCCAAAAACGGCTTCTGGAATCCAA
>JAPOKD010000241.1 GCA_029977825.1 Planctomycetota bacterium
GTCACCGAATGCCTTGCCTTCCCCCCATCGATTCAGATGGTAGACCACTTCTCGCTGAGCTTCCTGTGGGTTCAACTCGACGAGTCTGGACAACAGACTGTGAACCTCACCTAGATGATCAATGGTGGTGTCAGCTTGGACCCGAGCCTGTCGTTGCCGCTCGATCGCCCGTACTCTCGCGCTATTGTCACTACAGCCAACCGCCACCATCGCAGTGACGGTGAGTCCCAGAAGCACAAGTTTCCTGTCTAGCATGACGATTTCACGGGCATACGTTGCTGGCTTCATTGATTTCCGCATCGTTCAATTTTACTTTCAGGTCGACCTGGCTGAAGTCAGGGTTTCGCAGCGGGTGGGAATCAGTCTACCTCGCACGACTTCGAGTAACGTGTCTCGATGAGCGTTTGGGAAGAGATCACCCCTGTACCGAACAATCAGGCTTCTGCATTCAGGGACTGTACGACCTCACGCAGCTTCAAAAGACGTGTGATCGTCGCATCAAAGGCCCTCAGCGGAATCATATTCGGTCCATCGCTCGGTGATGTCTCTGGATCTGGGTGTGTCTCGAAAAAGAGTGCGTCGGTACCGATTGCTACGGCTGCGCGGGCCAATGGTTCAACCATTTCCCGGTTTCCACCGGTCGCTCCTCCTAATCCTCCGGGTCGCTGCACGCTATGAGTAGCATCAAACACGACAGGTACGCCTAAATTCCGCATGAGCACCAGCGACTGCATATCGTTGACCAGCCGCCCATATCCAAAGAAAGTCCCCCGCTCGCACAGCATGACGCCGCCGTCACCACTGCCCCGCACCTTGTCAACGACATATTTCATATCCTCGGGCGACATGAACTGTCCCTTTTTGACATTCACTGGCCGGCCCGTTCCAGCAGCCGCCACCAGTAGGTCCGTCTGACGAGCCAGAAACGCTGGAATTTGAAGCAAGTCACAAACCTCAGCCACCGCTGCAGCCTGCTCCGGCAAGTGCAGATCCGTGGTTGTGGGTAACCCGGTCATTCTGGCGATGTCTTCCATCATTCTCAGACCTGCCTCCAAACCGGGGCCCCGCTCCGCGTTCAAACTTGTTCGATTTGCTTTGTCGAATGAAGCTTTGAAGACCACATTGACATCAGAGCGTTCGTTAAGCCGGGCCAGCGGCTCGGCAATCTCCAGGGCAAGATCGACCGACTGGAGCACGCACGGCCCCGCGATCAACAACAGTGGCTGCCCCGGACCGCATGAATAGTTGCCAACAGTCACACTGTTCATAAGAAAGCCGTCAGGAGTGTTTGGTACATCAGATGAAGCGTCAGAATGGAAAGTTTCGGCTAAGCTGACGTCGACGGCAAGCCGTCTGCGCCCAAGGCCCCTCATCACAACGTCCGCGAAGCTCCCCACAATGAATCAATCACCGTGATTCGCCTCAACGCAAATGTCTGGCGTCCCTTTGCCAGACGTACCTGCCTACGCATGATTCAGCCGGATGCTGAATTCGTACTAAACTCTTTTTCACCACTCGGAATCAGTAAGGGCACAGCCGCTGGCAGCGTTTTGATTTCAAGCGGCAATTGACCTCCAAAATCCCCGTCCAACTGATAGGCCACCGGCTTTCGTGCTTCGACTCGAATGCTCTTTCCTCGAAGACGTGTCACATCCTTCGCCTCCAAATGCCGCCCCGCCCAAATGCCTGCCACGTAACGCAACCCGCTGGCAATGGACCCCCTTTCGAACACAATCACATCAAGAAGCCCATCGTCCCCCAAAGCATTGGGCTCGATCTCAAGCCCACCGCCGTACTTTGGCAAGTTGAAACTCATCACCCAGCAACACTTGCCGACCTCTTTTCCATCAACTACCAAAGTCAGTTTGGGAAACCGATACCTCAATAAGGCATTGAAAATCGGTACCAAGTAGCTGAATCGATTGATATGTCCCTGCCGTCGCTCATGCATCTCACGAACCACCTCGGCATCGAATCCGCATGTTGCCATGACAAGGAATGGCTTGCCATTGGCCAAACCTGCGTCCAGTTTGAATAGTGGCCCAAAGCGAATCGTTTTGAGGACTTCGGCGGCATCCGCCGCCTGGCCAAAATGTCTGGCTAACAGGTTTTCGGTCCCCAGAGGCATCGGCAGTACCGTCACTGAACCGGATTCTGTTGCGTCCCCGGCAATGAACGGTGCTTCACCCTCCGGCGGGCCGCCACCCACATGCTGTTCAGCTAAAAAGAGGGTGGCACAAACCAATGAAAGAGTGCCGTCGCCACCCGCAGCAACCACAATCGTCTGACCGATATCGGAAACGGCCTTACGCTCAGCCACCAGACTCCGAAGCTGATCAACCTCGTGAATGATCTGGACATTGACCCCCAGTTCGCCCAACAACTTCTCCAGACGCGGTACCTGCTCGCGACCAATGCCGCTGCCTGCCTTCGGACTGGTAAAGATGAATACTCGAACCGAGTCTGGCTGATTTAGACGGTCCATGGCTCGAATTTCCCGCAGATAAAATGCAAGTGGATAGGAGTATTGCCCGAGTTTCAATCCGTTTTCATGCCGATTTCATCCCGAGCAATCTGACGCTCAACCCCAAGAGCCTTTTGGGGGCGATTCACTATACCGAAATCTTCTGATTGGATCGCTGCCCCTCAATTTTGACGCTGATAAGTAGACTATTATGCCCTCGATGCTGGGGAATCAGCTGCACAAGTCAAAATCGTATCCTAGGCTTCTTCTGAAGGTCGGAATTGTTTCGACATGAAATCCGTCTGATCGTTGCAATCGGTACGAATCGACCTGCCTGAGGCAGGATAACCTGTTCGTCCGTTCCCCTCATCGTATCTGAGACTGCTGCTGTGAATCTTATTCGTCGCTACTGGGGCGCATGCCTTATCGTCATGATGGTCGTCGTTCACGCGGCGGTGATTGGATACGTGCGAAGTCGAGTTTCGCGACTCAGCAACCTCGATACTACCGTTGTCGAGATGGGCAGCTATCGATTTCAGCCAGTTGACGATCTCACCAAGGTCTATCACTTCAAACTGTACGCTGTCGTTGACCCTACAAAATTACGCCGGGGTGAAGAACGACTTCACATGATGCGTATGCAGATTCGTGAGACGGCCGAACAAACCCTCAGACAAGTTGATCCACGGTGGCTGGAAGACCCGGCTCAGAATCAAATCCGTGATCGCCTGATGAAGATTGTCCACAAACATCTCGAAGAGCCTCTGGTTCAGCGAATGCTTATCACCGACTGGCTTGAACTGCCTGTCCAGAGCGTCGACCTGAAACTCGACACTCCTACGCAAAAACTTGCGTTGCAATAGTCGGACCATCATTCCCAGGCAAGGCAGGAAACCTCACGGGTTGTTCGAGGCCGCACAGCGGTGCCAAGCCTGCGCCGATCTGTATCTGTTGCTCACGATCCCCATGCTGAATGCCCCCGTGGTTGCTTGCCAGCTATCAGGTCCGTGTATCCGGCTGATGACGGACTACATCGCTCGATGGCTTCACGACTAAATTCAAGTTTCCTGTTCCGGCGTTCCTGTCTTCAGCTCCCATCATTTGCCGGCTCGGCCGCAGGACATCTGGTTGTTGAGTGATTTGCCTGTCTGCCGCCTTTCATTGTCTCATGCCCGGCAGCAAGCTCAGCAAACAAATTGCAGCTGTAAACCTGACTTTGCCCGCAAGTACTCGTGAAACAGCCAACCTCGTGAAACAATCTGACCAGAAAAACATTGCATTTTTGTGTTTTTTGCTAAACCCCTCGCGTTTCAGTCCTCTGCCAGGCAAATCCGACTTGTGGCAATCCTGCCTGCACTGGTAGTTACCGAGAACCGTAGACGGAGTTTCGACTCCACTGACCGGAAAAAAAGACTTTCGTGCTGTTGGTTCCAAGAGTATGCCGCAACGTTCACTGATACTGCTTCCACGCTTCACATCTGCCCGCCGGCCGGGATTGAGATCACGGGTACAAGCCCGGAACTTTATCCTTTGCTGCCTGGTAGCTGCCTTACCGGCGCCTCTCCACGCTCAGATGGGTGGAGGTGGAATGGGAGGTGGAGGTGCCGCTGCACCACCGGCGGAGGAAAAGCCTAAATTCCGCGAGCACGTCCACAATATCGAGGGACTCCCGATCCATCGCGAGAAAGGAGATGCGATCGTCAGGAACGTCAAGGTGGTTGGCAACCGCACCGTGGGAATTCACAAAATCACGTCCAAACTGCAGACACGAAAGAGCCGTTTTTACGATTATGAACTGGTTCTGGGCGATGTTCGCCGGCTCAATGACATGGGCTCATTTGATCATGTCACCTTCAAAATCGACGAACAGCCTGATGGCGTCGATGTCACCTTCATTGTTCACGAACGTCCGATGATTACCCGTGTCATTTACCATGGCAATCGGGCGATGGGTGAACGAGAGGTTTCCGGTCGTTGCGGCATCTCCAAGGGTGACCCACTGAGCGAATTCTCCATTGAATCGGCGCGACGTCGCTTGGTCGACTATTACCAAAGCGAAGGTTTCAATCAGGTCGCCATTACCTCGGTCATCGGAATCGACGGAGATCCTGGCGCGGTCGTGTATCGGATCAACGAGGGTCCCAAGGAACGAATCGCGAGCATACACATCCACGGCTCAACCATCGTCAGCGAGGCTCGGCTGAAAAAGATTATCAACAGTCGTGGCCCGATGGGTGGAGTTGTGCCTTACATAGGAAACACAGTCGACATGCGAAAAATTGACCAGGACGTTGATGTCCTGGCAACGTACTATCACAACCTCGGATTTTTGACAGCGACGGTTGGACGGCAAATCGAATACGACGACAGTGGAAAATGGCTGACGGTCAATTTTGTCGTCAACGAAGGCCCTCGCTTCAAAGTCAATGATGTCCAGATCATTGGCAATCAATACATCACAGAAGAATCTCTGCGACGACGCATGAACCTGAAACCAGGCGACATGTTTGACGGCACTTTGATGCGTCGTGACATCGGCGAACTGGTGTATGGCTACGGAGAACTCGGTTACATCTACGCGGATGTTGAACCAAAAACCGTCATGCGAGATGAGTCAAATGTGGTCGACCTTGTCTACGAAATTACAGAAGGCGACCGCTGGAAAGTGGGTGAAATTCTGGTCAACATCGAAGGCGAGCCAGACCTGATGAAAGAAACGACCATGTTGAATCTCGTCGACCTGCGAGAAGGTGACTGGATTGACCGGCGAACACTTGAATTGAATCGCAGGCGACTTGAACGGAGTCAACTGCTGGAAGTCAATCCACAGATCGCTGACCCACCAGACATCAAGGTTGTGCCACGAGGGGAGCAATTTGATGACTTCTAAAACCGACGCCCCTCGCCGCGTGAGCGGCCTTGACCAAACAGTCACTGTTACCTTTCAAACTTCAGATGAAGCTGACCGCATGAAGGATACGACTAGCACACCACGACGCCTTTGGGCCCAGGGCCTGGCACTCATGGGATTTCTGGTGTGCGTGACAGGATGCGTGAGCCCCCTGACAAGCCAACCCTGGTTCACACCAGCCCCACCAGCGACGACCGGCACTCCGTCGAATGATTCGTTCACGGTCTCCCCCGTCACCGGACAAACTCTCTCACCACCCACGGATCCGGGGGAAGTCAATTTCAATCTGTCAGACATCGACCTCGACGATAACATCACTTCCGGTGCCCCCGCTGGATTGAATCACAATAACTATCCATCGGCAGCTTCCAACCACACAGGCAGTGCTGCTGTGGGTTACGTCGGTGATTTGGCAACCACCCCTGACATGAATGCTGCTGCGTCACAGCCGAATGCCCCAGCGCCCTACGTGGCCCGACAATTCCCCAGCGATCCGCCGCCTAACTACTCACCACCAACAGTCGCACCGCCATCATTGGCCACCGCGCCGCCCATGACGGGCAACGCGCCACCCCCAAACTACCAACCACCTCCAGCATCGCCTGGCTATCTTCCGCCACCGGCACCGCCAGGCTTTGGCTCTGGCCTGCCTCCGGCAACCACGACTCCGCTCGGCCCGCCAATCTATGGGACAGCAGACGGCGCTCCGATGTTAGGGAACACGGGGATCGCTGAACCGTACGCCCCAATCACACCCAATATGGGTTACCAACCCGGCCCAACCGTGCGTGAAGCTGATTTGATCATCAATGGTTTTCCAGCGCGTACAGGCCGCATCATGCTCGGTGGTGCCGTCAACAGTGATGCCGGAATCACAGGTCAATTGACCATTGACGAGAGAAACTTTGACATTTGCCGATGGCCACGTTCGTTTCAGGACCTGTTCAGTGGTACGGCTTTCCGCGGGGCGGGGCAGACTTTCCGTCTCGAAGCCGCGCCAGGCACAAACTTCAAACGCTACACGATGCAGTTCGCTGATCCAAACCTGTTCGGCTACAAGCCAGTCAGCATGTCAATCAGCGGCTTTCTTTATGATCGCCGCTTCAATGACTGGGATGAAGAGCGTCTTGGTGGTCGTCTCTCATTTGGGTACCGGATCACACCCGACCTTTCGATCTCGGCTGGGATTACAGGACAACGTGTCGACATGAATGGATATGACCCCAACAACACGATCCCCCAACTGGCAGATGTATACGGAAAAACATCACTATTCGGCGGGGAACTTGCTTTGGTTCACGACACCAGAGACAGCCCGATTCAAGCTTCTCGTGGCCACTTTTTCGAAGCCAATTTCGAGCAGGCATTTGGTGATTTCTCTTATTCCCGGTTTGAACTTGAATTTCGACGTTACTGGCTGGTAGCTGAACGTGCTGACGGTTCTGGCAAACAGACGTTCTCGTTTTCAACCCGAGCAGGCTACAGCGGCAAGGACACTCCCATTTACGAAAACTTTTTTGCTGGTGGCTATGCCACCATTCGAGGTTTTGAATTTCGCGGAGCCAGTCCAGTGGAGAACCTCCCTGGCCAAGGCGACATCGAGGTGGGCGGACGGTTCCAATGGCTCAATACCGTGGAATACATTTTCCCCATCACAGCCGATGATGCTTTCCGAGGCGTAGGTTTTGTTGACTTTGGAACGGTTGAACCGACAGCCAACCTTAGCTCGAAATCCTACCGCGTCGCGCCCGGTCTGGGCTTAAGGGTTGCCTTGCCAATGCTTGGTCCTGCTCCGCTGGCCTTCGACTTTGCTTACCCAGTCGCCAAAGCGGATACGGACCAGGTTCAGGTATTCAGTTTTTATATGAGCATGGTCCGTTAAAAGAACAGTCTGATGGAAGGACCGCTCATTCATCCGAACAGCACGTTCGCACCACGATCTGCGGCCCTTCGCCAAGTGCAATCCTCTCACCTTGGCTTGCATGGACCATGTTTCCTGACATGGAAGTGTTAGCCCAAGTCAGAGCGGCTCAACGTCTTCCCATGCAACGGGCGGAAGCAAAGTCTCAATTATCGACCAGCGCGTATATTTCGTCGCGTAAAAAACTTGGCTCCTCCAAGTCCTGGGGTTGGCTATGCGTCCCTCTCGAGCCAAATGGAAGCTACCAAAGCTCAGGATTTTCAGTGATCCCAGTAAGGTCACGAGCGCGAAACGGTGTCTTGCCGTCCACACGCCCCATGTTGGAAAACTGCTCGTAAACGCCAATTCCCAGTCGAAACACAGGCGGAAAGATTCCTCCCTTGCGAGAGAACGGATCGTCTAGTAAATTTCCGTCTGTTGGAGGGAATTTCGGGGTCACCGAACCGTCCAAAACCACTATCCCCTGTAGCTCAGTTGGTAGAGCAGGTGGCTGTTAA
>JAPOKD010000017.1 GCA_029977825.1 Planctomycetota bacterium
CCAGTACGTTTCGCCAGATCGAACTTTATTCCGCGCTCGGATTAAATATTCCGCACTTTGCCCATGTTCCGCTGGTCTGTGGGGCGGATGGCAGGCGACTTGCCAAGCGACACGGAGACACACGTCTTAGCTTGTACCGCGAGCGGGGTGTCTCACCAATGAAAATCATCAGATGGGCTGCGATTTCCGCAGGGTTGATTGACGAGCACACGAATGTTGAAAACATCGATTCCGTGATTGAGTATTTTGACTGGGGTAAACTGCCCAAACAGGATACTTGCGTCGATACAGACGCGTTTCAATGAACGGATTGCTTCACTGTACAAATCAAGCTGCGCCTGTTCAGCTCACGTCTTCGCACGTCCAGTCGCCGTCGATCATGCGCCAAGTTTTTCCTGTGGGGTTCTTGTCTTTCAGCAGGTTTGGCAGGCGATGAGGTCGGATGTTGTCAAAGCTTGTGAGTTTTCCAAACCGAATCAGTGATGCAGGCACACCAACAGCAGTGAAGCCGGGGTGGCCTGTTGCCGGATAAGGGCCTCCATGGTTCATGGCTGGGCTGACTGCTACACCGGTCGGCATTTTGTCGTTCAGAAGTCGGCCCACCTTAGGGGTCAGTTCGGCGGCCAGGGTTTCGCAGCCATCATCGTCACTGCCATTGGATGCACTGTAAATGCAGCCTGTTAAGTTACCTTCGAGGTGGCGAATTGCTTTACACAATTCGGCGATATCGTCACCGATGACAATGAGGGCTGCGTTGCCAAAGGCTTCGGTTTGAAAACCTTCCGGATTTTTCAGAAAAGCTGCGGCGGTCGTCACCATCAACGTGTTCGCATAGGCACACCGGTCACTTTCTGGTTCACCACCTCCGGTGACCAGGTCAGCACCAAAATCACATAGTTTTTGAACACTTGTAGAGAGGCTTTTTGCGACGGCGGGTGACAGCAGGGTGCCAGCAGGTGTGGTGTTGAATTTTTCTGCGACCGCTTTGACAAAGGCGTCAGAACGATCTGATTTCTGCAGCATCACCAAACCAGGGTTGGTGCAGAATTGACCGGTTCCCATCAAAACGCTGGTGGTGAATTCGGTCACGATTTCATCGCAGCGTTCTTCCAAGGCGTTGTCAGTGACGACAACGGGATTGACGCTTGATAGTTCCAGATAGATGGGTTTGCCCGCGCGATCTGCGGCTGTTTTAAGTTGCAGTCCGGCATTCCGACTTCCTGTATAGCCCGTTGCCCCGATTCGGGGATCAGAGACCATTCGCTCTCCGTCTGCATGGTTTGTTCGGTAGATCAGCTGGACGGTCGCTTCTGGAAGTCCGGTTTGCTTGGCAGCCTCGAGAGCCTCTTTGGCAAATAGATAAGTGGTTTCCGGATGAGAGCTATTTGCTTTTCCAATTACAGGATTGCCCGCAGCGATGGCTGCCGCAAAGTCACCTCCTGAGACGCTTCCAAATGCAAACGGAAAATTGTTGGGTCCAAAGATGCAAACCGGGCCTAACGCTTCGTAGCAGGATCGAATTCCGGTCTTGGTATCGATGGTGGGCATTGCCCAGTTTCCTGTGCGACAGGCCTCCGCTGCAGCTCGTAATTGATTGCTCGTGCGAGGCAGTTCGACATCGGCCAATCGAGGGCTTTTCGCCAAACCGGTTTCGGAAAATGCAGCGTCGACCAGTCCGTCCTTGGCAGCTTCAATCCGGTCCGCGTAGCAATCCAGAAAATCGGCAATTTTTTCCGCAGGCAGTTCACGCAGTTCCCGGGCAGCTTGCGCGGCAGCTTCGAGTGCTGCATCACAGTCTTCCCATTGGCTGACGGGAAACTCTACCGGAAGCAGTTCGTTCTTGTTCGGGTCGGATGCTTTGAATGTGTGCTCGTACTTGGCTTGCCGCCATTCCCCTGCGATCAGAACTGGGCGAATGGCTTTTTCAGCGGTCGACATAACGAAATTTCCTTGCGGTCCGTAGATACAGAGTGTGCGGGTACGTGGTTTGAAGGGGGCCAGACTTCAACGAGACTAGGCTTGAACAATCGGGTTCGATAATGTGCCGATACCGGCGATGGAAATGTGAACAAGATCGCCGGCTTGAAGAGTGAAGTCGTTGCTCGGAACAATCCCAGTGCCAGTCATCAGAAAAGCACCTGACGGCATTGAGTTATCGCGACGGAGCCAACTGACGAGATCTTCGAAGGAACGCGCCATTTCCGATCCAGATGTCTGCTGATCGAAAACCATTTGGCCATTCCGATCAATTTTCAGATCCACTTGAAGTTCACTCATGGCCGGTAATGTGTCATAGAGCGTGATCCAAGGTCCCAGCCCCGCGCACTGGTCGTAGCACTTGGCCTGAGGCAGATACAGTGGGTTCTCGCCTTCGATGTCGCGTGAACTCATGTCGTTGCCAACCGTGAGCCCAATGATTTGGAATTGCGGACTGAGAACCAGAGTGATTTCTGGCTCGGGCACGTTCCAAGTCGCATCTTCACGGATGCGAAGCGGCTGTTTGTGACCGCTGACCCGGTGAGGGGTTGCTTTGAAGAATAGTTCGGGGCGATCCGCCTGATAGACTCGGTCATAGCACGACGCAGCCGCTTCCGACTCTTCCATTCGGGCAGTTTGGCTGCGTTTATAGGTCACGCCAGCAGCCCATACCTCCTGATCATCAATCGGTGGTAGCCAGCGAACTGACTCATCGATAGGCAACGGATCGTCTGTTCCAAGACTCTGGATCGTGGCACGCGGATTTTCTGTCGCCAATAGCTCCGCGAGGGAAGAGAATCTCTCACCAAGCTGAAGGGGCAGCAATTGGTCACTTTCCACAATTCCGACTCGAATCGAGTCGGCTTGATCTAAAAATTTTGTTACGTTCATGCAGCAAAGGATATCGAAAAAACAGCCCCTTGGGGAGCATTCATGAGTGATCTTGGTCCAACAAGCAGCAAAAGCTCGAACGACGAAAAATCGGGCGGGCGGAAGAACTCGATTTTGCCATTGGTGTTGGGCATGATCGTTCTAGTGGGGATTGGCGCCGGTTTTTGGGTGCTTTCGGGTAAACACGGTGGTAACGGAGCCGGCGGACTTGATCCCGCTGTCAGCCAGGAGCTTGATTTGACCCGCAGTGCCTTGGCTGCCACCGAAAATTTGGAACTCCTTCAGGCAGACAAAGATTGGAATCAGCTGTATTCCAAAGCTGCCTCAGATGAATCGGTCGCACTCAATCGAGCCATCAATCGTGTACTTCGGGTCGATGCTTTGTCAGCGAGGGCGACGAACGCTTCCCTTGATGATCAGGAAAAACTGAATGCTCGCAGGCAAGTTCCCGATGCGATTTCTGCTGCGAAACAGGCAATCGAAGATTTTCAAAAAGCTGCAGGAGATGAGGTGTTAGCCATGTGGTTGGCGACACGAGTTGATCTCCATCAGGCCGCACTGCTTCCCGGTTCAGTTACCAAATTGGAACGCAATAAAGTTTACAAGCGTGTTGCGGCAGCCATTCGTGGCGATTTAGGGAAATCACCGAAGGTGCGTATTCTTGGCGGGGCACTAATACAGGTCGTCGAGCAGTTAGAGGATCCAATCGACGGCTTGCCAGCAGACTTGCTGGCGGATGCCGCCGAAGCAATCGGGCAACTTTCAGAGCAGCAACCCGACAATCTTTTCTTCGCCTTAAGAGCCGCACGCCTGAATATCGCTACCCATGACCAGCGGGCCATCGTCTTTGTGGAGCGTGCCAAACGTTTGGCAAGTGCAATTGAACCTTCGCTTCGACGTGAGACACAACCCATTGGTGTCACGCCCGATGAATTAGTCGGGCAGATTGTGGTCGCTGTGCAAGAAGAAAACTGGTCAGAAGCTGAAAATCGGATGTTGCTGTGGTTCAATGTTTTGAACAGCACGGAAATTGTGAAGACGGACCGCCGTCGAGCGTCTCCCCATCCACTTGATCTGCTGAGTTTTGATTCGCTGCGCCGACTCTCTGCTCAAGCTGTTGCGGCAAAGCCTCTCGCGGCGAGTACAAGCGAATTCAAGTTTGAAAGCCAGATCGTTAATCCAGTGACAACCAATCACACCGTGCTTTCACTTGATTACGATTTGGATCTCGATAGAGATCTTGTCACTGCCAACGAAGATGGTCTGTTGGAATTATGGAGCAATGAGGGTAGCGGAAAGTTCAGTTCTGCTGGCCAATTGCAGTTGGACATTGCCCCGAAGGGAATCGTTGCCGCGGATCTGTTCCTTGTTGATAGCAGCGATCCAAAGCGTCTTCGCTCGGATCGTAAAACAACAGCCGAAAGTGAGCAGGATTACTCATCGGCTGCCCGGCACAACACCTTTCAGAGTCTGGTTGTTTATGGTGCTGATGGTGTGCGTTTGGTGCAGTTGGATGGCCGTGCGGAAGTCCAGGAAGGTTCGCGGTTAACGCTTGCGACAGGTGATAGCGGTCTTCAGGACGTTCGCGATGTCACCGCTGCAGTGACAGGTGATCTGGAGGCAGATGGTGATTTGGATCTGGTTTTTGCAACGGCATCGGATGGCATTCGTTTATTCGCCAACCGCGGAAATCGGAGCTTCTTTGAAATTGAACAGTCGGAGAATGCGTTCTCCGGTGATGATCCGGTGTCGGATATGTCACTGATTGATTTGGACAGGGACCTCGATTTGGACCTGGTTACGGTGCATTCTTCCAGTGGCAGAGTTGGGATGTTGGAGAATCTTCTCCATCTGCAATTTCGTAGTCGTTTTCTCGATGAGATCCCACCGATTGAGGGAGCCCAATTCATCACGGTGGAAGACATTGATGGAAATGTGTCGTGGGACCTGGTGGTGGCTGGCAAAGGTGGCGTTTCGATTGTTTTTTCGCAGACCGCGGCTGCGAATGCCTGGACGGTCGATCATATAGAGCACAATCAACATTCTGCTTCAAAGGCTCTTGTCGCGGACTTGGACAACGACTCATGGATGGAAGTGGTGGCTCTGAATGACCAGGGAGTTGCGGTCACGAGAATCGGACCTTGGGGGTTTCGTGATTGGCAACCTATCAAGTCAGCCGAAATTACCGGAGATATGGTGGTCGCGGAATTTGGTGGTGATGGGGTGTTGGATCTTGCTGGAATGACATCCCAAGGGATTAGCGTCCTCAGAAATATCACGACTCCGATGGGGCATTATATTAATGTCCGGTTTAAAGGGATCGATGATAATGCCAGCGGACGCGTGAATCACTACGCCGTTGGCAGCGTGCTCGAGATGCGATTTGGCCCCCACTACCGCGCAAGGATTGTTCGGTCACCTTCTACCCATTTTGGACTTGATGGTTTTGACTCTGCCAGCAGTGTGCGTGCTATTTTTCCTAATGGTTTGACACAGACCGTTCGTGACCCGAAAGTCGATTCGGTTGTGGAAGAAGAGCAGACGTTGAAAGGTTCCTGTCCCTACCTTTACGCATGGGATGGTGAGAAATATGTATTTCAAACCGACTGTCTTTGGGCTGCACCGCTCGGTTTGCAAGTAGCACGTGGCGTTGTCGCCAAGGATCGACCGTGGGAATATCTGAAAATCAATGGAGATCAAATCCGTCCGCGTGGTGATCGTTACGATTTTCGAATTACCGAAGAGTTGTGGGAGGTCGCTTACTTTGACAAAGTTGCTTTGCAGGTGGTCGATCACCCTGCGGAGGTTGATATCTGGACGAACGAAAAAGTTGGCCCGGCTAATATTGCTACTCCCACCATTTTTGCGTTTTCCGGAAAAGACCGACATCCAGTAGTTGAAGGCAAAGATACGTTTGGCCGGGATGTAACCGAAAGTTTATCTGAGGTTGATCGTGGTTTTGTAAAAGGTTTTGATCGGCGACTGCGACAAGGCTTGTGCGAACCACACTGGATTGACCTCGATTTTGGTGAGGCTCTCATAAAGCTTGAAAATGAATCCGATGAGCAGAAAATATATCTCGTGCTGACAGGTTGGATCCTGCCGACAGATACCTCGCTGAACATCCAGATTGACCAGAATCCTGCCTTGGGGCCTCTGGAATTTCCTTCCGTTTGGGTTCCCGATTCGAAAGCTGAATCAGGTTGGAAAAAAGCGATTGAGTACATGGGGTTCCCGGGAGGAAAAACGAAAACCATTGTGGTCGATGTGACCGATGTCTTGAATCATGAAGATCCGAGATTCCGAATTCGAACATCAGCTCAGATTTACTGGGATTGCGCTGAGGTTGCTGTTCAGGAGACGCCAGCTGAATTTCGCGTTCAAAGTGTTGATTTGTTGAATGCAGAGGTCGCTTTTCACGGTTTCTCAGGGCGGATTCGAGAGGATGCGTCACGTCCGGAAGTGTACGATTATCAGAGAGCAGAAGTGACTCCTCGCTGGCCACCCTTGATGGGCGAGCTCTCCCGCTTCGGTGAGTGTACAGATCTGGTACGCGAGTGGGATGATGAAATGGTGGTTATCAGTTCCGGCGATGAAATCCGATTGCAGTTTGCTGTCCCTGAGATTGACTTGCCGAAGGGGTGGAAACGCGATTTCATTTTTCACAGCGTGGGCTGGGACAAGGACGCTGATTTGAATACTCTCACTGGGCAATCCACCCTGCCCTTGCCGTATCGTGGGATGAGACGATATCCGCCCCCGGTTGAAGCTGCGACAAATAGTCAACGTCTGCGAGAACTGAATGCACCGCATTTGCGGCGGCGACAGTCATTTCGTTCTTTTTGGGCCAGGCCAGGATCGGAAACGAGAATGAGTTTCGAAAGTCTGTGATTGTCGGTTAGTTCCGTTATGACGGCCGATTCGCACTGTATACAGGTCAAACGGCGATAAATCACGCCTTGTTTGGTCATTCGCGAGGGTTTGAGAAAACAATTCTGGTTCTCATTACGTCTAACGAACGTGGTTCTCCTCTCCAGCCTTGAAATGCTCGCATGGCCTCTCGTAACGCCGCCCCAGATGAATCCGCTTCTGTATCGCCCCAGCAAGCGACTCGAACGAAAAAAGCTCCTGTGCGTCCGGTGACCCCCAGGCTACGAGTGGTCTTGTATATCGTCTTGACTTTGTTCGGGGTGCTTGCGGCAAATGGCCTCTATCTGACTTCCATCACTTGGCTGCAGAGGTTTACGGGTGAAGTTTACGAGACGCACTTCTACCAGTTGATGTTTCTGATGCATCTGGGCTTGGGGTTATTATTGATCTCACCCGTGGTTGGATTTGGCTTCTTGCACATGTGGCGGTCTCGAAACCGTCGAAATCGGCGGGCCGTGAAGATTGGTTATGCCCTGCTCGGAGTGGCTTTGGTCATCCTCATAAGCGGACTGCTGCTGATGCGAGTGGGGTCGCTTGCAATCGTTAACCCGACCACGCGCAATGTTGTTTACTGGATGCACTTTCTAGCACCGCTGGCAGCGGTTTGGCTCTACTGGCTGCATCGATTGGTCGGGCCCAGGATCAAGTGGCATGTTGGGCGACGTGTGGGGTTGGCCATTGGTGTCATTGTTGTTTTGATGGTTGGATTTCAGGCCTCTGATCCTCGAATCAGCGGCGATGCAGGGCCTGTCGATGGCGACAAATATTTTGAACCCTCTTTGGCACGAACCGTTTCCGGAAAATTCATTTCCGCAAAGACGTTGATGAATGATGAGTATTGTTTGAAATGCCATCAGGATATTTACGATTCGGCCCTGCACAGTGCGCACAAGCTCAGTAGCTTCAATAATCCTGCTTATCGAGCTTCAGTTCGTGAGACCCGCAAGGTTGCGACCGAAAGAGCTGGCAGTTTGCAGGCTTCTCGGTGGTGTGCTGGATGTCATGATCCGGTACCGTTTTTCTCAGGGCGTTTTGATGACCCCAACTACGATGACGTGAATGATCCGACTGCTCACGCCGGTATTTCTTGCGCCGTGTGTCATGCGATTCAATCGGTTGACAGTAGCGTTGGAAACGCCGACTACACGATAGACGAGCCCAAACACTATCCCTTTGCCTACAGCGATAATCCGATTTTGTCGGGATTGAACTCCTTGATGGTGAAGGCGAAACCTGCATTCCATAAACATGAAATGTTGAAACCAATGCACAAGACGGCAGAGTTTTGTGCCTCATGTCATAAGGTCTCTTTGCCCGGAGAAGTCACTGCGTACAAAGAATTTTTGAGAGGGCAAAACCACTATGACAGTTACCTGCTCAGTGGCGTTTCCGGCCACGGAGCGAGGAGTTTTTACTACCCACCAAAAGCTGAGGCCAATTGCAACGAATGTCATATGCCAGCTGTGGCAAGTGATGAATTCGGCGCGAAGTACATGGAACAGCTGGGCGGTCTTGGTGTGCATACTCACTCGTTTCCCAGTGCGAATTCTGCCTTGGGGCATTGGATGGGTGATCAGGACCAGATCGAATTGCACCGGAACTATTTGCAGGGTACTCTGCGAGTTGATCTCTTCGGTCTCAAAGAAGGGGGGGCTATTGACGGTGTCTTACAGGCACCTCTGTCTGACTCGGCTCAGGTTGAAAAAGGGAAAACCTACTTGATCGAAACCGTTTTGAGGACATTGAAGCTGGGGCATCATTTCAGTCAGGGTACGACTGACTCAAACCAGATTTGGGTCGAGATGACGGCGACGCAGGGCGGGCGTTTAATCGGCCAAAGCGGGCACAGGAATGAGCGTGAGGTGGTCGATCCGTGGTCCCATTTTGTTAATACCTTCATGCTCGATCGAAATGGGAACCGGATCAATCGCAGAAACGCACAGAACATTTTCACGCCGCTCTATAGTCACCAGATGCCGCCGGGAGCTGGGCAAACGATCCATTACAAACTGACTGTGCCTGAGGAAACGGATGAGCCAATCATGGTTACGGCCCGGTTGCTGTATCGAAAGTTTGATACCGAGTATCTGGATTACATCCGTGCTGATCGTGACCCGTCAGTGGATCCCTTGGACTTGGGAGCGGTGGGTGACCCCAACGACTTGCCGATCATTGAAATTGCCAGCGACACTGTTTCGTTAACAGTTGTTGATGAGCTGGATCCAAATGATGAAAGCCTGGTTGTTGAATCAGCTTCCGAACAGATTCCGGAGTGGCAACGGTGGAACGACTACGGCATCGGTTTACTGCTGAAGGGAAAGGCTGAACTGAAGCAGGCAGGCGAGGCATTTGCGCAGGTCGAAGCTTTGGGCAGGTTTGACGGCCCTTTGAATATGGCAAGAGTTCAGTTCGCGGAGGGTGATCTGAACGGAGCTACCGATTCACTTGCACGTGCTGCGGAGATGGATCCTCCTCCGCCCTCGTGGACCCACGGTTGGTTGAGTGGGATTGTGAACCGCCAGCAGGGAAACCTTGAGGAAGCAGCAGCATCACTGAGGGCTGTCTTGCAAACCAAGGTTCCCGAGCGAGGTTTCGACTTTTCTCTCGACTACGCGGTCCGCAATGCGTTGGGATTGACTCTGGTTGACTTGGCTCAGCGTGCCGAGGTGATGGACATCGAAGGCGGATTCGAAAAACACTCGCAGGATGCAATTCGGCAGTTTCAGCAGGTGCTTGAGATCGATTCCGAGAATGTAACCGCCCATGCCAACCTGGCTGAAATTTATGGTTTGATTGGTGATACTGAGCAGGAGCAGTATCACCGTACGCTTCACACCCGGTACAAACCTGACGACAATGCGGCTGAGGTCGCGATTCCTGCCGCGCGGCGCCGTTACCCGGCGGCGAACCATGCAGCCGAAGCACTCGTGATTTATGACATGCAACGCACTGAAGTTGCGACAGACGCCAAGCCGGATGTTGCCGCTGCCGATTGATATGGAAAATTAATGAGTAACATCGACGAGAATCAACATGATGATGAGGAGGACGTGCAAAATGATGCGGTGATCGCAAGTGCTTTGCGGGCGTCCCTTATTGTGTTCATGTTATTGGGCCTGCCTGTCATTGGGTTCTTGATCTATCTGAACATCAGTGATCCTGAGGAGGGAGCGACCGAGGCTGAAGTAACTCCTCCTCAACAACGTCAAGAAAACGAGCAAGCAATCCCGCCGCTGGTAATGGAGAATGTGGCTGCGTCGGCTGGTATTGATTTCATGCATGAATCAGGGCGTGAAGGTCAGAAGTTGTTACCCGAAACCATGGGCAGCGGCGCGGCTGTGCTGGATTACAACGGTGATGGCCACCAGGATTTGCTGTTCGTCAATTCAACCCGTTGGCCGTGGGATACGCGCGGCCAGATCGATTCTCCCAGTCGGTTGTACCAAGGCGATGGAAAGTTCCACTTTACTGACGTAACCGAACAAGCGGGGATTGGAAATAACCTGTACGGAATGGGGGTAGCGGTAGGCGACTACGACAACGACGGAGACACCGACATCTTCCTGTCTGCCGTTGGTAAGAACCGTCTATTGAAGAATGAGGAAGGAGTCTTCGAAGATGTCACTGACGCTGCCGGTGTGGGAGGTGGCGAAGATACTTGGGGTACGAGCTGTGGTTTTTTTGATTACGACAACGATGGTCTGTTGGATCTGTTTGTCTGTAACTACGTGACTTGGAGCAAAGACGCGGACCTTAGTCAAAAATTTACGCTTGATGGTGAGTCACGCGCCTATGGACCTCCTAAAGCGTTCTCTGGATCGTTTTCGTATCTGTATCACAACGACGGGAATGGAAGCTTCACGGATGTTTCCGAGGCAGCCGGTATCCAGATTCGAAACGACGACACGGGCGTTCCGCTTGGGAAGGCAATGGGGCTTGCACCCGTCGATTTCAATGGCGACGGCTGGCTGGACATTGTGGTTGCGAACGATACTGTCAGGAATTTTCTATTTGAAAACAACAGAGATGGGACGTTCTCGGAAGTGGGCAGGATATGCGGAATCGCATTTGAAAGGAACGGAAATGCCCGCGGGGCGATGGGGATCGACACGGCGCCGTTCCGAGATAACGGAACGCTCGCTATCGGAATCGGGAACTTTGCAAACGAACCGAGCGCACTTTACATGGCCAAGGCTGGCACGAAACAATTCATGGATGCCGCGATGTATACAGGCTTCGGTCCACCAACGCGACAGGGACTGACATTCGGCCTGTTTTTCTTTGACGTTGACCTTGATGGACGTTTCGATTTACTCGGCGCGAACGGGCATTTGGAAGAAGAAATTTCCAAGACGCAAGCCACTCAGCGTTATGCCCAGCCACCCCAGTTGTTCTGGAATGCCGGACGGGATGCGAAGAGCGAGTTGGTCCTCGCACCTGAATCAGTTGTTGGTGGAGATTTCTATCAGCCGATTGTCGGACGGGGAGCGGCGTTTGGTGATTTCGACGAAGATGGAGATCAGGATGTTGTTATCGCGGTGAGCGATGGAGAGCCATCTGTTTTTCGAAACGACCAGGGAACGGGAAACCACTGGTTGCGAGTTAAACTGGAAGGAATCGAGAGCAACAGGGATGGGATTGGAGCGATCGTCGAAGTTGCTGTGGGGGAGCGAGTACTCAAGCAGTGCGTCATGCCAACACGAAGCTACCTCAGTCAATGTGAAAAGGCGGTCACTTTCGGTTTGGGTGATGTTCAGTCGGTTGAGTCAATCACTGTCTCTTGGCCTGGGGGTAAGAGAGAGGTTTTCCGTGCACCGGGAATAGATCAGGCGATCGTGCTGCGTCAGGGATCAGGAAACGATGAGCCGCAGGATTCCGTAGACGGTGATGCCTCGCAAGTCGAATAGTCCAACCATGAGTTGGTCTGCTGGTCAGGCGAGGTGCTCAAGTTCGGGCTGCAGTCGATAGCGAATTTCGCCTCCCACAATGGTGTGGGTCGCTCTACCTTTGAGTGAGTGGCCATCCAATGGACTACTGATGCAGTTCGAGCGAAAGCGGGTTCCGTCTACCGTCCACGTGGTGTCAGGATCGATGATCACGATGTCGGCAGGGACGCCCTGTTTGAGTGTGCCACCGGGCACTCCGGCTATTCGCGCGGGAGCGGTTGATAGCCGGTCAATTGCCGTTTTCCAGTCGATCAGGTTCTCGGCAACCATGTAAGTGATTGTGGTTGCCAAGGTGGTTTCCAGGCTGGCTCCACCGAAGGGCGAGAGATCAAGATCGTCCATTTTCTTTTCCCGGCTTCGTGGCATATGTCCACTTTGAATGGCATCTATCGTGCCATCCGCCAGAGCATTACGAAGCGTTTCGACGTGTTTCTCGCTACGCAGAGGTGGGTGTACCTTGTATCTGGAATCGAATGATCTCAGTTGGACGTCGGAAAGACATAAATTGTGTGGGCAAACCGATGCTGTCACATCAATCCCGCGTGATTTGACTCTTCGGATCATGTCGACTGCGCCCATGGTGCTCACCGGCCCCACGTGGAGTCGTCCTGCGGTCGCCTCGGCGAGCCGCACATCGCGAGCAACCGCCAGATCTTCCGCTTCGGTTGGCAAGCCCTTCAAACCGAGCACAAGTGAGACTTGACCGTCGTGCATCATCCCACCCTCTGCCAGTTCGGGGACTTCAGGGCGATCAAAGATTGGAAGATCGAACATCCGGCAGTACTCGAGGGCGCGTTTGAGTAATGCGTCGTTCGGCATTGATTTCGGCGCGTCACTGAAAGCAACTGCTCCCGCAACGGACAGCAAGCCAAGTTCCGCCATTTGTTCGCCCTCGCGCCCCTTGCTCAGGCACCCGATCACATGAACTCGTGCACCACGTGCTTTGGTGGCTTTTTGGCGAACAAACTCGACGGCACCGGGGGAATCAATGCATGGTCGGGTGCTGCTGCAGCAAAGTACTGATGTGAAGCCACCTGCCAATGCAGCGTGACTGCCTGATTCAATGGTCTCGTCTTCTTCACTGCCAGGCTCGCGGAGTTCAGCACCCAGGTCCACAAGCCCGGGAGCAACAATCCTGCCCATGGCGTCAAGACGCTCGCAGGTTGCAGGAACTTCCCCGTCAGTCGGATTGATTCTTGAGATGCATCCGTCGACGATCAAGATTCTTGCCGAGAGATCCAAATCCTGACTTGGGTCTACCAGTCGGGCATTGTCAATGAGCAGGTCTCGCTTGGCTGAATCATTCATGGGGTTATGGTGTTTGGCTCGGCTTTGACGCGTCGTCACTCTTCAGGTGGGCTATGTCGATCAGTCAGCGGGTGAACTTGTCTCATTGGCTTTGAGTCGCTCGTTAGCCCCGGAAAGTAGCCAAAGTGCTGCCATTCGGACAGCGATCCCATTGGTGACTTGTTCCAAGATGACGGAGTGTGGTCCGTCGGCGACTTCGGGTGTAATCTCGACACCGCGATTGATCGGGCCTGGAGCCATGATCAGGATGTCATCCTTCGCTTTTCGCATCCTCGCGCCATTCATGGCGTAAAGAGCGGCATATTCATGGACGCTCGGAAATGGCCTGGCACGCTGTCTTTCAAACTGAATGCGGAGCAGGTTAAGGACATCGCACCGGGGCAGGATATCATCCAGGTTGTGAGCAACTTCGAAGCCCAGTTCGGTCCATCTAGGGCTCACCAGGGTCGGCGGGCCACAAATGATGACATGGGCACCAAGTTTGCTGAGTCCCCAAATGTTGCTTCTTGCTGTGCGGCTGTGCGCAATGTCGCCTACCAAGGCAACTGTCAAACCCTTGATATCACCACGATGCTGTCTGATCGTAAGCATATCGAGCAGCCCTTGTGTCGGATGACCATGGGGGCCATCTCCCGCATTGAGCACGCAGCAATCCAGTTCACGTGAAAGCAAGTGAGGTGTACCAGGTGTGCCATGGCGAGTCACAACCCACTCAACACCCATGGCTTCGATCGTCTTGGCGGTGTCTACAAAGGTCTCGCCTTTAGCCACGCTGCTACCGACACTGCTGAATTCCACGGTGTCAGCGCCGAGTCGTTTGGCAGCAAGTGAAAAACTGTTGCGGGTGCGTGTGCTGTTTTCAAAGAACAGGTTTGCACAGGTTTTTCCCGCGAGCAAAGAAATTTTTTGCCGGCATCCTTGTGTCAGTTCTTTGAGTTGCTGTGCGACGTCAAGAATTGTGGAAATTTCATCCGCCGACAGGCTTTCCAAATCAAGTAAATGACGGCGATGCCAGTGTTTGGGGAACTCGATATCTGGGTGAACCGCGGTGGACATCGGCGGAGATTGCATGAGCAAGATCAATGAGTGGTGAACGCGTTACACGGTAAGCGATTCAGCCGTTCACGGGGAGGACCCGAATCCCGTTTTCTGGCGGAAAACTCACACACCGATGTCATTCATCCCCTGATTTCCAGCACAGCGGGATCAGCATGAGCCAGGAAAAAATCAGGCATATACCACCTAGCGGCGTGATTGCTCCCAATTTGGGAGTGTTCGTCAGTACCAACAAGTACAGACTGCCGCAAAATAAAGTCTGCCCAATCAGGCTCAGACGCATTGCCCACCTTCGCCATCGTTGGGAACCCATAGACAAGGCCCCCAGCGCGAGAAGCATGGCTGATTGAAGCAGGTGATAGCGGACACCAACGTCGAATTGATCCGACCGCTTTGCGGCAAAGTCAGCATCATATCCGCGGCTGTTGAAGAGTGATTCCAAACCGTGAGCACCGAAAGCGCCTATCGCGATTCCAAGGGATCCTGTGATTGCGGCAGCAATCACGATTTGGCGGGAGAGTCGCGCGGTTGCGTTGCTCTGTGTCTCGATGTTGCTCTGTGTCTCGATGTTGCTCTGTGTCTCGATGTTGCTCTGTGGCTCGGTGTTATTCTGTGCCCCGGTGGTCATGATCCGATCAGTTTGTCGACCGAGGAGATCAGGCGTTCCATCGGAAAAGGTTTGCGGATGTAGTCACTTACACCCAAGAGCTCTGCATAAGCCTTATGCCGGCTGCCCTCGTTTCCAGTGATCATGATGACTGGCAACGGTTCCGTACGCAAACGCCTGAGTTTTTCAAGAACGAGAAAACCGCTGCGTTTCGGCATCATCATATCCAGCACAATCAGGTCTGGATTCTCTCGCTCCGCCAATGCCAAACCTTGATTGCCGTCTCGGGCAACTACGACAGTATGACCAGCACCTTCCAAGGCGTAACGTACGGCCTCAACAATCTCTATATCATCGTCAACCAGCAACACTGTCTTGCTGTTGGAGCCAGCAGTGCCTGTGTCTGGTTTTGTGTCCGTTTCATCCCTGTCGTGTAAATCATCGGATGAAGGCATGGCGTTGTCGGTCATGTTCTTGGAGTGACTCCGGATTGCTAGCGTCATGTGCAATTCTGTAACGCTCATACGGCGCGGACCGTACCCACACTGTAAGTGTACCTGATGCAAGACCACCAAGCATCACTCATGTTTCCAAAACTGGACAATCTAGATCAGGTGTGCCAGTCGAGACAGTGCAAGCATGCCATGAAATCAGATCAATTGCTTGAGTAAAGTGTCGGGCTGGATGCCCAGCGATCTGAGTCTTTTATAGAGGAATCCGCGACGACATGTCGCATCGTCCATTCATCGAGATCACGAAGTGCGATGGTGGTCATCTCATCGTTGCCCGGGTACTGCCGCACTTCGACCCGGCTGCCAATGGACATGCAGATTTGGAAATCGGTTTTCAGGTTTTGTTGGTTGAATTGGGTATTCTCGGTACCCCACTGCCATAGCATCGGCATGCGGCGTTCCCGCAACTGCTGAATATTCCGGATCGAACCGCTGGGCATTCGCCCACCAAGCGAGATCACACCCGCACAACGATCCGGTTCTCTCATCGCGGTGCGCAAGGCCATCGTTCCGCCATCGCGATATCCCGCCAAAACCACGCGTGATGTATTGATGGAAAAACGCTCGGCGGCTGCTTCGATTGCTTGCAATACGGCTTCTTGGGCCGTAGCAATGCCCGCGGGGCTGTGGTGCCAGTCAAACCGGTGGCCCACCGAATCAACTGCTTTGGTGCCGCGAATTCCTACACCGATGTAGTTTCTCAGGCTGATGTGTGGCATCACCTGATCGATTTGGTGTTCGTTGAACCCGTTGCTATGAAACCAAACCAATAACGGATATTGATAGTTTTCAGAATAATGCACCGGCAGGAAAAAGCTGCGGTGCGAGGTGTTATGTGACCAAGGGTTGGCAAGGCCAAACGAAGTATTCGAGTTGCTTGAAGTTGAATCGTCACCGTCCCAAAGATGGGCGGGTGCGTTTTGCTGACCGGATTCCGATTCCGTAGGTTGGTTCCATGATATCGACTTGTGAAAACGACCCATGGCATCTAAGAAAAGAGAGGCGATTTGAAAAACAGCGCAAAAAATGGTGTCGCGCAAATGATCGACCCAGAAACTAAGGCCGCGCTTGGAGTGATGTCAACGCTGATGAGATTCCAAGGCGGCGAAAAAGTCAATTTCGCTATTCTGCAAAGCGAAATACTTGCGTGAAGCTTAAGCCGATAGCAATTGATCCATGGTTGCTACCAATTGCTTGACCGCTTCAACGCTATTTTCGAAGGCGGCGGTTTCATTGTCGGTCAGATCCAGTTGAATGATCTTTTCCACACCACCACTGCCCATGACGACAGGCACGCCAACGTAGTAGCCACCGACCGAATACTCATCATTGCACAGCGCAGCTACCGGAATGACTCGTTTTTTGTCACGTACAACCGCCTCAACCATCTGTGCACAGGCTGCAGCAGGCGCGTAGTAAGCGCTACCTGTTTTCAGCAGCGACACGATTTCGGCACCACCCTTGCGTGTTCGATCGACGATTTCTTCGAGGCGAGACGGGTCAATTAATTGGGTGATAGGAATACCGCCCACGCTGGTGCAGCTTGGAATAGGCACCATTGTGTCTCCGTGACCACCCATAAGCAGTGCACTGATGTCCTCAACACTGACGCCCAATTCCATGGCGAGGAAAGTTCGATAGCGGGCTGTATCGAGAACACCTGCTTGCCCGCAAACTCGAGAGGAGTCGAATCCCGTCACTTTCCACATTTGCTGGACCATGGCGTCCAGTGGATTACTGACCACGATGACGACTGCGTTCGGGCTGGTCGCTTTGATTTGTTCCCCGACGCTGGTAACAATTTTGGCATTGGTACTGAGCAAATCATCACGGCTCATGCCTGGCTTGCGAGGAATACCGGCTGTCACGACGATCACGTCACTGTCGACTGTATCGTCGTATGAAGTGGTGCCGACAATATTCGAGTCAAAACCAAAAATGGGCGAGGCTTGCATCAGGTCGAGTGCTTTTCCACGCGGCATATCTTCTGTGCGTGGGATATCCAGCAGAACCACATCTCCCAGTTCAGCGGCAGCGCACCAATGTGCACATGTTGCTCCTACGTTTCCGGCTCCGATGACAGTAATTTTTGCGCGGCGCATGTTGTCGGTCTCTCGTGAAAATAGCGGGATGGTCCTGTGATTGACTGTTCGACTGATATCCTGCCGGTTGTGACGCTCTGGTCAAGTAGTCGATGAGCTTGTTTGTCGTGTGTGAGCCTGCATTCATGGGATTCGCAGGCTTTCTGCTTCCTTTTCTTTTTTTCGCGCCCGCACGACGCGGTCACGGGCATCGGTTTTCCGCTGCCACGCCCAGACTCCAAAAATTCCAAGAATTACCGCACAGGCCGCAGCACTTCCTATCAAATTGACGCCCGTGGGGTCGGTTGAAAGGGGTTGGTTATTTCGAATCGCCGCGGCAATCACTAGCGGACCAAATTGATCACCGCCGCCATGTTGGGCCATGAAGTCGGTTTCGTAGCTCCAAAGACGAAAGAAAAACCCATCCATTTGGATCATCGTTTTCAGCTCGCTGATGACAGCATCGCCCCCCTCTTGCTCTTTGATTTTCTTCTCGAGAAACATCGGCAGACTTCGGGTCACAACAGATACCGGGTAACGATTGTTGAAACTGGCTGGTGGGCCACTGTCACCGGCAGTACGTTCTATTTGTACGACAACATTCCCCAAGTCACCGACGGCGTCGATCTGGTAGTAGTGATCGCTGCCCAGTTCCGCCTGACGTTGCGGTTCCGTGACGGAGATACGCGTGATCAGAACGGTTTCAAGATTCATTTGTATCCACTGACCAATCACATCTGTGGAGCCCTGTAATAATGCGACCGGTGCAATTTCACTCGGCGGCGGGACCTCTTTCCTGCTTTGTGCCAAGTTGGAGGCCGCTGCCATCATTGAGTAAAAAGCGTCTCCGTCCTCGGCCAGTAGCGTTTGGCGATTTCTCGTGCCAAGATCAGCTAGCAGGCTAATGTCAACTCCTTCATCCCGTAGCAATTGCCAGCCTGTGATCGCTGATGATGTAGGCAGCCAGCGAATGCGATTACAGAGGATCGCCGATGGGTTGGGGGATTTGTTATTTTCTGATCGTTGGACTTGCAGTGCCACGCCAGCGCCTTCAAGTCGGTCTCCGATCTGGGCACCTTCCGGAAGTGGGAACGTAATCACTTTGATTTCTCGCCCATCTGTGATTTGCATCGTCAGAACGAGTATCTGTTTGAACTCGAGGAACTCGATCAATTTTTTTGGAATTGGGACAAGTTGCATGGACTTGATCGTGCCTGCTAAGGGAACTGCATCTCCGATGGATATTGACTGGGATGCCCCCGAGTCAGACACGTTTGCATTCCGAGTTGCCATGACCTGCAACTTGACGGGATCTACCGAACGTAATCGGTAAAGTAATTTCGCGAGTTCACCAAGCGTCGTGCCATCGGTAGGAGGATAAGTAGCCGCAACACGTTCCTGATCAAAGCCGCTTAGCAGGGGGATGACCGATTCGCCAGCGTTGCCGAAGCTATTGCCATACAGGAGCAAGGCAAAGGGCAATAAGGCGAAGCGGAGCGATGTGCGGGTCAGCACGGATTTCAGTTTGGGACTTTTCGCCAGTGGTGGTGAATAGCTGGATTCCAGTAGTTTCGTTTCGATGCAAATCGTCATGAGTGATCCTGCCCTGTTGCGGAAGGTCTGTTGGGAGATTGGTCCCCTAAGCCCTTCAGGAATTCCTCCGGATCTTGCCGGTAAGCTGCTCGTAGTTGTCGCGATTGTTTAGCCAATACGCTGGTTCGCCACATCAAGAGCATCGCCAATCCGACACCAGCGATGCAAGAAATGGAGGCAATGAGCCAGAATTTACTCGTGGAAACGGGGGGGGCCCCGGCGTTCGGGGTGGTTGTTTGCTCGCCTTCAGCAAATGGTGCATAGGTGATTCTCCCAATGACCACGGGAGCCAAATCTGCGCCAGCACCTGATTTGTAAGCAAGCCGTTTGAGAAATTTTCCGACAACCGAGACCTGTGCTCCGTCCACTGCTGCTATTTGAGTTCCCATTTGTTCCGAAATGGAACGAGGTACATCGGGTACGACTGCCACGATTGGCCGGTCAGCCCCCTCTGCGGGTTTTACCCAGAGTTGCCAGTAGTCTTTGATGCCGTAGGGGTTTTCTGTGGCTTTTATCTTCTCTACCAAAGCCACAGTGCCGTGGATTGTCACCGTCTGATTCAAAAAAACATCTGGTTGCTGCAATAATGGTAAGGCGCCGACAGTCGCGGTGCCCAAGTTGGGTAATTGGCTTGCGGCGTCGAGGCTTCTGTAAAAACTATCGAAGTCATCCGATCTCCAAACGCTCCCATCAATGACACGATTTTCCGCCGCTTCGTCCAGTGCTGCCAACAAAGCGTTCTGCTGGACCCGCCCATATTGAGAATCCGCCTTTGGGGCGGGGGCGGTGCCGGCCAGATCTTGAATTGCGTATTCCCACACCGCTCGCTCAGCAGGCCCCATATCAGGGTCGAATTTGAGTTTTTGAGCGGTTGTAGCGATTGAGTCTGGAAGTTTCTCGATTTTCAGCCCACGCAGAGAACGTGAAAGAGTGACTGTCCAGCTGACTTGCTCTTTGCGAGAAAGTTGCAAAATCAGCTGATTGGCAATTTGGCGATCTTCGGGGGAATAATGAGTTTGTTTCGCTTTTGCATTTTCAGGCATCGAAACTTGAGTCCGCTTGGCGAGGGCAGATGGCAAGTTTGCCGCTGCTCCCCCTGATTTAGCAGGCAAGTGTCCAAAAAAAGGACGATAAACAGCCGGTTTTGCGGCTTGCAGCATCACAACTACAACTAAGGCAAGCCCCAGTGTGAGTCTAATGAGCTTGCGAAACGTTCTTACAGACTCGCCGCGGGGGATTTTCTTGCGGTAAAGATTGTCATCGTCAAACTGTGATGGAATCCGCATCGGATGGCCTGCTGAGTGGGCTATGCTTGAAGGGGGCGACTGCCCCTCTTAATCTAGTGTTTGTGGGCGGGTTTGCATTCAGCTTTTAAAAAAACCGTTTGCTTGGATATCTCCGTGACACCTTTTCTCCTCTAGACATACCAAATCCTATGCCGAGCTTTCCAGGATTCCGAGGGACGCTGCGTTTGTTGCACGTCAAGCTGTTTCTGTTGGTTTTTGTGGCAACCAGCCAGGCGTTTGCTGCGGGTGAGCCTGCGCAGGACTTTATCAAACAGTTACGGGCAGCGAAGTACTTCGACACAGCTCTGACGTATCTGGATCGGATTTCCGAGTACCCGGGAGTTTCCGAGGATTTTCTGGATGCCATTCCTTTGGAGAAGGCCCAGACGTACATCGAGTTGGCGATTAGTTCACGTAACGGTGACAAGCGAAATGAAAGTTTTCGTTTGGCCGAAACCGAAATCACCTCGTTTCTGAAAAAAGAAGGGCATCCACGGCTGTCCGAGGCTCGTTTGAAACTGGGCAAATTGCAGTTGGTTCGGGCAACACAGTTGATGTCAGGCGAACCAGATGAAGCGACACGTTCGGAGGCCGCCAAATCCTACTTGGCTGCATCAAAAACTTTTGACGCGATCGTTGAAGACCTTCGCGGAAAACTGAAGGAAATGGCTGGCGCCAAGGCACCGGGACCGGAAGCAAAGACGCTTCGCGATCGATATCGCGGTGAATTTCTGCAGGCGATGAATAGCGCAGCTGAATCACGACGTCTGGCTGCAGGAACCTATGTTGATCCGATCAAAGACGGCAAAGAACTTCTCGAGCAAGCCCTCAAGTCGTTTATCGACTTAAGTGATAATTATGGTCGTTACGCACAAGGGGCCATTGCCACGCTGCAGCGTGGTCAGGTGGAGGAACAACTGGGCGACAAAGACAAAGCATTGGATAGTTATCTTCGAATGCTCGAGCAGCCAGATGCCGATGCTTTGCGCGATGCGAAGTTTCAAGCCATGAACGGCATCATCCGTCTCGGTTTGGAGAAAAGTCCGCCAAACTACCAAATGGGCATCGATCGCGGAGAGCCGCTGGTCAAGGATGTTCGACCCAACGAACGTACAGCATCCACGGTGCAGGACTTGCGGATAGCGTTAGCGAAAGCTTATCTGCTGCGTTCAAAAGATACTGAAAAAGTAAGTAAGCCCGTGGAACGCAAACGGGCTGAGGCAAAGGCTCGTGACCTGCTAAACACCGCCAGTAGAATTCCCAGTAAGCAATCAGAAGAAGCTATTGCTCTTCTAGCTAACCTTGGCATTGATCGGGAAGCGCCTGCTGAGATGCCTCAGGCTGAACAGCCTGAAAGTTTGCGGGATGCATTCGAGAGTGCTCGTGAGTTGCAGGCAGCGATGGACCAGTTGGAGTCGACCATCGCTGTTTTGGATAAAAAGGACGTGACTGACGAGCAGAAAAAACAGTTGGAGGAAGTCAAGAAGCAGCTTGTTGAAAATCGTCTGCTGGCGATTCAGTATTTACAACGGGGTTTGAGTCTTGTTGAGCCAGGTTCGGATCTGGAATTGGTGAATCAATCCCGGCAATATCTTGCGTTTCTGCTCTTCAAATCGAAACACTATCGCGATGCAACTGTGGTGGGCCTGTTCCTCGCCCGCAATGCGCCGGGGTCAGAGGCTGGTCTGAGCGGTGGTTTGGTTGCCCTGAACGCGTTGCAGTTGTTGTTGGTTGAGGATTCTGGGAACAAAGCTGCATCGGGCCAGTTGGAGTCGCTTGCTGACTTTATGCTCAAATTCTGGCCAGACAATGACAAGGCAGCACTGGCTCAAGGTGTAATCATCAAGGTTGCTCTGAAAGATGGTAAGTGGGATGAAGCCGAGAAGCGAATTTCTGCAATGCCCGAAGGAGAAGAACGTGCTTCCTTTATGAGATTGCTTGGGGTTCTGCTGTGGAATGAGTACATCAAAACACGTAGTGCTGGCGATGAAGCAACGGCGCAGGAATACCTGAAGAGAGCGAAGCTTCGGGTGGCTGAGGGATTGGCAGCGATCGACGGAAAGCTTGCCAATATTGAGGCAGGAAAGGCTGCCTTGGTGCTCATGAAGATTAACCTTCGAATGAACAATGCAGATGCTGCAGCAAGTGTGATGGAAAATAAAACCTACGGACCAGCATCTATTATCGAGCGGCTTGGTAACGCAG
>JAPOKD010000534.1 GCA_029977825.1 Planctomycetota bacterium
GCAGCCCATTTTCTCGAGCACATCGCAAAAGCCTACATCTCCCTGCATCGCATGGCGACTCAGTCCACCTACAGTTACCTCGCCTCCCGTAATCGCAGCAGCGGCCCAAAAATAGCTTGCTGCAGAGGCATCGGGTTCGATCTCGTAGGGAGTGGGTGAGTAGCCGCCTCCCTCAACCTCAACCGTCAGCGAGGGACCCGTCGAAAGATCGCCATCAGTTAAAGTCAACGTCGCACCAAAGCTGCGCATGACATTGGCAGTCATATCCACATAAGGGCGCGACACCAACTCTCCAGCGACAAGAATATTCGTTGTGCGCCGCTTAGCCGGCTTGGTATTGTTACCAACCTCCGCATGACTGTGCTTCGCCCCAGCCAAAGGGGCTGCCATCATCAAACCGCTCAGGTACTGACTGCTAACTGATCCGCCGACATCGAGCTTGTTTTTCCTCCAGCCGCGGCTTTTTATCTCGACGGGCGGACACCCGTTGGGGCTGACCGCTTCGATACCGCCATCAACAACCATTTGCAAGGCTTCGACCAGATCACCGATGGGACGCTCGTGCATGCGGTCCACGCCAACAAGACGGTAATGGCCACCGGCAGCTGACAAAGCCGCCGCAAGAAAGCGAACAGTCGTGCCACTGTTAGCGACGTACAACTGCTGTAAGTCGCTTGCAGCAGCTGACCCAGCCTTGGACTGCAGCCCTACCACTTGTCCATCAACAACGAGTTTTTTCCCACCATCGGATACATCAATTCTGACACCGATGGATCGCAGGGCATCAATCATGACCTTTGTATCTTCACTTTGCAGAGCGCCCGTAAGCTCGGAACGCCCATCAGCAAAAGCAGCACAAATAAGAGCACGATTCGTAAGACTTTTACTCCCGGGAGGACGGATAAAACCCTCGACTGGACCACCTGGGGTAACTTCGACTGACGCAGGCAAAGGAGCTTTCGCTTCAGAATCAGAATGAGGCATCAGTGAAACGCAGATTACAAATGAAAGGTTCTTAACTGCCTACTAGACAGCCACGGTTGGATCTTGCTCAGGAGTCTCATTCTGACCCGGAATCAGCAAACTGCAAACAATCAATGCACCCAAACTCATGGTGTGCACGATCCAGATCTCGTGACAGGTGATGACCGTTCGCAAAGTCACAACGGTGAGTACTACCAAAATTGCAAAGAACTGTTTCTCTGCACGTCTCGCTGCAGCACCGCGACACAGCTTGGCATACATGAGAGCGATACTACCGATCATTGGAAAGATGATAGCATCCAGAAGACTGGTAATTTGGGTAAGGTCAAGCACCAGTAAAAACTCCGTTTTCGAACTGGAAAGATAAGAACGATGAGAATTCGGAAAGCAGCAGATCCTTCTGCCGTGCCTGACTCTCTTTTGGCAGGACACCCCGGTTGAACGATAGCCCGACTTGAGAGATTTTCCAAAAAAACAATAAAAACAAGATTTGGTTCACGCTGGACCGGGACCAACCACATGCGTCATACTCAGGAAGTCGCGTGGGAACAGCGAATCGCGAAGTCGCATCCCCGACAGTGCATCTGCGAAAATGGAGAAAGCAATGCCCCTAGCCAGTACGCCTGCGATCGCAGTCATTGACCTCGGTGACTTTTCAAATACCGGCAGCCCACAAATCGCTGCCCGCTTTGCTTGCAGAAAGCTCGGTGGTCAAACCCTCATCAATCGTATTTCGAGGCGATTAAGCGAATGCGAACTCGTCGAACGGGTGTTCATCGTTGGTGCCGGACTGCCGAGCAAAATTCTGACGTCAGGCTTTGCGGGTGTTGACTGCATTGACCTGCCAAACAGTCACGTTTGCGAACGTCTCTGTGAAGCCGCCGATGCTAGCAATGCCGAATGGGTTGTTTACGTGCCAGCCAACCGTCCGTTCATCGATCCCACGCTCATCGACCAGATGCTAGCCAAAGCTTGCCGATCCAATAGCTGTGATTACGTCGGCTATCGCACACAGACTGGCGATCCTTCGGCGATGGACAAACTGGGGCTGACCGGTGAGGTATGCCACGCTGACACGCTTCGTCGCCTACGGCGAAATGTGGATCGACTGGCTGATCCATCGGTTGGTTCTTTGGCAGCTTGGCTGATGACTGCTCCCGGTGCTTATCACTTGAAGTTCATACCTATTCCTGAAAAATTGAACCGCGACGACCTGCGTTTCTCGATTGAGGTGGAAGCGGACTGGGACGACGCAGAGATGTTATGCGAAACGCTACAGGAAGCAGATTCGCAATGGCAAGAACTCGCTCAGCTTGTTCTTGCCAACGCTGACCTGCGTGACGCGATGGCCCACCGAAACTCCTAATCGTCAAAGCTTTCCTAAAGCAAACACCTCCACTGACCGATACAGACCGATGACCAATCATGGGTCATCGCGTTTCAGCCAGCAATCAAGGTCAGCCGGATGCCTCTTCGCACACCAAAGACAACCAATCACCTGGTGCTAACAAGCTTGTTTGCGCTCTGCCTGCTACCACTGGCTGGATGTCGGCTTTGTTCTGACTGCGAGGACATGGACTACCCGGCTTTCGGTGGTTCGTGGCAGCGTACGGTCCGAGATTCTGGCCGCGTTGGAAGCGTTTTTGATTCTGCCGGCGGCAAAGTCGCCAAGCTGACCGATCGAGACCAACCTCTGGCCACCGATGCACAGGAACGTCAACAACAGGGACAGCGTACCAAGGGAATGTTTGATCCCGAAAACAACGAGCCTTCATCTGACCGGGATTCTGAAAAGCCTGCACCTGCTCTGACCCCGGAGGAACTGAAAAACCAATCACTCGACGACATCCCTGAAGGCGAAGAGGGGCAGAAACTCCGGCTCAAAAGCCTTGACGAGATCAACGTGCGTCGACTCCCAGATGAACCGCCGACCTCCTTCAGACGCTAGCTTGATTCGTGCACCTTACGCACGCGACTGATGGCCTCTTGATCATGCCTGCCATGTGCATTGCTGGTTCGTGCAATTAGCTTTCCGGTGAACTGCACAACTGCAGTCCCAGCGACTGCCTCGCATTCACCGGGCCAGGCAAAACCCCATGCGTCAACGTGAATCGTCAGCCGGATAGGGCAACTCGTAGACGGCGTAGGTCTGATTGGTCTCTGTTCCCATTGGATAGATGCGTAGCAATGGCAGGTTCTCCCCTGTTACCCTCCGATCCACGATTAAATACCGAACATCGTATTTTTCCCTGAGCTTCAGCAGTGAGGGATACCCAATCGATACACGGTTGGCTGTGCGTCGATTCCCAATCCGACTTGGATAGACTTCTTTGAACCGCTCGTACCATTCGAGAAGTGCAGAGGGGTTCTGAGGAACATCTTTCCAATTCACCACTTCTGCCCGCTGAGCGAACCATTTGAAGGTTTGCTGATTCCGAGGCGTCAAAAACACCTCTTGTTCGCCAGATGATCGACGAGCCCAGCCACAGACATCCAGCCAATCGCGGTAGACCTGCTGCTGAATCTGAGCAGCAGCCCCTGAGTCCAACCCCAGAAGGTCATTACTGACCGACGGGGGCACAGCACGCTGCGCTGAACGCCACACTGAATTGGCATACAAACCAATCGCCAGCACAACACCCATCCAGCCGATCACACGAACCTTGTCTTGGGAATCCAACACCATCCGCGCTATTAGCACGGCGACCATCAGTGGCACCATTGCATCAGCGAGACGAAACCAATAATACCGCAACAATTTCGCAGCAAGGTCTGGTGCATACGAAGGTAAGAACCCCAACATCAGGCCAACCGCGGCGATTCCAACCGTGGCTGACACAAACCAGCCCATAATCCTGAAGGCCTCTTCTTTCCGATAGAGAGTCAAACCACCCGCCATTACCATGACCAACACACCAAACCGGAGGTACCATGTCAAATAAAAGTCGGCCGGCAGCAGATGATGTTTGATACGAAAATAGGAGTAGATTCGAGCAGCCATTGCCGCCTGCTCTGAGTCCGCCGACAACGACATGCTCAAAGCCGGGACCAGACCCAATAATGCAATTCCTCCCCCAATGAATAAAGCCGGCGTGAAAAGCCTGATGCCGTCAGGCCGTTTCCGCTCTGTCACCCACCAGCATCCCATTGCCGCGATCACGGCCCAGCCGCCCGAGAGAACATGAAACGCCGCAGCGGATCCCAACCAAACCCAAACCCAATTCCAGCGTCGTTCGACCAGATTTGAAAGAGCGAGCAGAACCAAGCCATACGCAGGCACTTTTGCCTCGATGCCACCCACGACCCATTCACCGGCAAGGTTACCGTATTCGACGCCGGCGATCCAAAGCACCGCCACAACTGGGGCCACAAATGAACGGCGGAACAGCGACATTGACAAACGCTGCAAACCGATCGCCAAAAGACCCCATCCCACCAACCGTCCCAGCCAGGCTGTTTGGGTCAAAGTCAGGTACTTTGTTGGCCAACCAAACAACAAATAGAATGTCGTATGAACTTTCTCCGAAGAGGCGAACATATCCTGACTGCACCACGCAGGATCCCAATAATTCTTGGCCTTCACAAGGTAATGGGCTTCATTGACCATCGGCGCACTGTCACCGGCGTAAA